>NZ_RZSC01000961.1:0-1927 GCF_003998155.1 Mesorhizobium sp. M1E.F.Ca.ET.063.01.1.1 | reverse complement strand
ACATTGGAATCCGTCGCGGCGGCGGAGGTTGGCGCGTTGAACGCCTTCTACCGACGCCGTGTTCCCGCCGAGATTACGATTGCGGGGAAAACCGTGGCGATCGCGGCTGTCTGGCCGGCGCCGAACCCGGCGGATCAGCGGTTATCCACGATTGCGTTTTCCGTTGGCGAGGCGGCAGGGAAATTGCGCCTGCCGCTTTCCATTGTCGAATGGGCTCTCGCCAAGGCGGACGAGCTGGTCGACATGAACCATCTGGCACCCGCTCACGCCGCGCTGCTGCTGGAGTCCGCTTTCGAACAAGATCTCCAGTGGATCGAGGGCAAGCTGGGCGAGAGGATCACGATCACGTCGATCGAGCGCGCAGACATCGTTTCGAACGAAGCCTCATATGCTTTTGTCCTGGCCGGCGAGGGCAAGTCCATAGACTGCGTCCTGAACACGAATAGCGCCGACCTCGCGATGCGCATTGGTCGCGCGCTCGACGAGATCGGCAAAGCGAAGGCGCCGGTTCCGGCCGAGTTCCCGCTGGCGGTCAGCCTTCGGCGCGGCGCGCTGACGATCAGCCTTGGCGAGCTTCAAAGCCTGCGGCCCGACGATGTGGTTCTTTTCGACGACACCGAGGAAGGAGGCGCCGCGGCTTTCATCATCGCAGAGCGCCTCTTCGCTCCGGTCAGTCTGACGGCGGATGGGCCGCGGGTGCTTGCCGCGCCGGCCGCGATTGCAGGATCGAAATGGGAGTGGACCATGAACCAAGGCACATCGCCGCCAGCCGGCCAGATATTGGAGGAGTCGACTCTCGACGAATTGCCGGTCGCGCTTGCCTTCGAGGTCGGCCGCACGGTGATGCCCGTCGGCGAGGTAAGGCAGCTTGCGCCGGGCGCCATCATTCCCATCGCCGACGTCACGAAACCGGCGGTCGACATCCTCGCCAACGGCAAACGCGTCGGCCGCGGCGAGATCGTCCGGATCGGGGAAGGCCTGGGCGTGAGAATCGAGCGCATGTTCGACAATGCTTGACAATTCGCCCAATCTCCTCGGGATTCTGATCGCCGTCGGCTTTGTCGGGCTGCTCCCGCTGGCCGTCGTCACGATGACCGGCTTCCTGAAGATATCGGTCGTGCTTTTCCTCGTCCGCAACGCGCTCGGCGTCCAGCAGATGCCGCCCAATCTTGTGCTCTATGGCATAGCGCTCGTGCTCACCGTCTATGTCACGACACCGTTGCTGAGCGAGATGTCGGGCCGGCTTCAGGAAGGGCAGGTTCAGTTCCGGACGACCGACGACCTGGCCAGGGCGGCGCAACTGGTGAAGGAACCATTGCAGCAGCACCTGATCAAATTCACCCAGCCGGCAGAGCGGCAGTTCTTTCTTGATGGGACCAGCCGCCTGTGGCCGGAACAGGCGCGCCAGAATCTCAGGGACGACGATCTCTCGATCCTTGTTCCCGCCTTTGTCGCCTCGGAGCTTACGCGCGCATTCGAGATCGGCTTCCTGCTCTATCTTCCCTTCCTCATCATCGACATCGTCGTCGCGAACATCCTGATGACGCTCGGCATGATCATGGTCTCGCCGGTCCTGATTTCGATTCCGCTCAAACTGTTCCTTTTCGTCGCCATCGATGGCTGGTCACGGCTGATGCACGGCCTGATCCTGAGCTACGGCTGACGCGGTCGAGGCCCCGTATGGACAACGACTTCATCCAGGCGAAAGTCCAAGGCGCGCTGCTGACGGTGCTGTTCGCATCGAGCCCAGCGATCATCGCGGCCCTGGCGGTCGGCATTCTTGTCGGACTTGCCCAGGCGTTGACGCAAATTCAGGACCAGTCCCTGCCGCAGACGATCAAGCTCGTGGTGATCCTCCTGGTCATCGTCGTGTTCGGACCTCTGCTTGGCCAGCAGATCGCGCAGCAGGCCTCGACAGCTATGGACC
>NZ_RZSC01000960.1:0-1931 GCF_003998155.1 Mesorhizobium sp. M1E.F.Ca.ET.063.01.1.1 | reverse complement strand
CTCATCTCCTGCATCGTCATCTGCACCGAAGCGTCGCCGGCGGCGCTCGGCGTGCAGATCGCGCATCGCGATGCGCTGGTCATCGATATCGCCGGCGACGCTTCGGTGCAGATGACGATGCAGGAGATGAGCTCGGCGGTGCAGTATGAGGCGCCGATCAAGATCTTCATCCTCAATAACCAGTATATGGGCATGGTGCGCCAATGGCAGCAGCTGCTGCACGGCAACCGGCTGTCGCATTCCTACACCGAGGCGATGCCGGATTTCGTCAAGCTGGCGGAAGCCTATGGCGGCCACGGCATCCGCTGCGACAAGCCGGACGAACTGGACGACGCGATCCGGGAAATGATCTCGGTGAAGAAGCCGGTGCTGTTCGACTGCCGCGTGGCGACTTTAGCCAACTGCTTCCCGATGATCCCGTCGGGCAAGGCGCATAACGAGATGCTCCTGCCGGACGAGGCGACCGACGAGGCGGTGGCCAATGCCATCGACGCCAAGGGCAGGGAACTGGTGTAGGCGGCCACCAAGGCGGGGCTGTCGCGAGAAAGCCGTGCGCAAACAGAGAATTAGCTCAAAAATCTGAAATCGAGATTCACGTCATGAACGCACAGCACCTTCAACCGACCGGTTCCGCCTATTTCATTGCCAAGGAAACCGAGAAGCCGGAAACGCACACGCTTTCCGTGCTGGTCGACAACGAGCCGGGCGTGCTTGCCCGCGTCATCGGCCTGTTCTCCGGGCGCGGCTACAACATCGAAAGCCTGACCGTCTCCGAGACCGAGCACGAGAAGCATCTGTCGCGCATCACCATCGTGACGCGCGGCACGCCGCATGTGATGGAGCAGATCAAGAACCAGCTCGAACGCATCGTGCCGGTGCATCGCGTGGTCGACCTTACCGTTCGTTCGCATGAGCTCGGGCAGGAGCGGCCGCTGGAGCGCGAACTCGCGCTCGTCAAGGTCGCCGGTACCGGCGACGCCCGCGTCGAGGCGCTGCGACTGGCCGACGCCTTCCGCGCCAGCGTTATCGACGCCAACACCGAGCATTTCATCTTCGAGATCACCGGCAAGGGTTCGAAGCTCGATCAGTTCATCGCCATCATGAAACCGCTCGGCCTGGTCGAGATCTGCCGCACCGGCGTGGCGGCAATGAATCGCGGCCCGCAGGGCATGTGAGCGCGGCGGGCAATCGCTCGGACTGCCTCAGTCGTCTCTTTGGCCCGGCAAGTCGTCCGTCCGTGGCTTTTGCGCATCCCCCAAAAAAGGACAATAAGGCTGACATATCTGGGAGGATACCATGTCGTTCGACGCATTCCTTGCCCTGTTGGTCTACGCCTTGGTGACTTCGATCACACCGGGACCGAACAACCTGATGCTGCTGGCCTCTGGCGTCAATTTCGGCATCGCCAGGACGGTTCCGCACATGTTGGGCATCAGCATCGGCTTTCTGATCCTGCTGCTGGCCGTCGGCTTCGGGCTCGGCGCGGTGCTGACGGCGTTTCCGGCGCTGCACACGGCGCTGAAAGTCGCAGGCGCAGCCTACCTGCTCTATCTCGCCTGGAAGATCGCCATGTCGCGCTCGATGAGCGACGGAAAAGGGACGGAGGCGCGGCCGATGCGCTTCATCGACGCCGCCGCGTTCCAGTGGGTCAACCCCAAGGCGTGGGTGATGGCGATCACCGCCATGGCCGTCTACACCAATCCGGACCATCCGTTCGTCTCGGTGGCGTTGATCTCGATTGCCTTCACCATCGTCAACCTGCCCAGCGTCTCCGTGTGGGCCGGATTCGGCACGGCGCTGCGCGGCTTCCTGTCGGATCCCGTGCGGCTGAGATGGTTCAACATAGCCATGGGGCTGCTGCTGGCGGCGACGCTCTGGCCGATGCTCCGCTAGATGTATCGATATTCAGGTGAGGCCGGCCTGCGAATGGC
>NZ_RZSC01000095.1:0-13131 GCF_003998155.1 Mesorhizobium sp. M1E.F.Ca.ET.063.01.1.1 | reverse complement strand
CGTCCGACTGCCTCAACGAGGGCCTAGCCGGCCGGCAGGATGGGCGCCGGGTCGTCGCCGACATCAACCGCCTGTTCCGGGAGAGTTTCGCGCCCGCCGTTGCGGCCGACTAATACATTCGCGCATCGGCGCTGGGCTTACAGCCGCCAGAGTTTCTTCGCGTTGCCGGACAAAAGCTTCGCGCGCTCGGCCTCGCTCGCGCCGGCAATGAGCGCGTGTGTCGCCGCCACCCAGCCGAGCAGCCCGCCGCCCAAGGTGCACACGGGCCAGTCACTGCCCCACACGACGCGGTCCCAGCCGAAGCTTGCGATGGTGTGCTCGACATAGGGCCGCAGCGTCTCGGCGGTCCAGGTCGCGGGATCGGCATAGGCGACGACGCCGGAGATCTTGCCGACGACATTGGGGCGCCGCGCGATCGCGGCTATCTGCTCGCGCCAGGGGTGCTCGGCCTTGCCCTTGATGTCGGGCACGCCGCAATGATCGAGGACGAACTGCACGTCCGGCGCCAGATCGACGAGCGCAATGGCCTGCATCATCTGCCTCGGCAGGACGCAGAGATCGAACGTCAGTCCGCTGCCGGCGATACGCTTGATGTTTTCGCGAAAAAGCGCGCCCTCGGAAACGTCGTCGGGCACGACATGCAGCACGCGGCGAAAACCCTTCACGAAAGGATCGGCTTTCACCTTGTCCAGCCAGGCGGCGAAACCGGCCTCTTCCGGCCGGCACGAGACGATCGCGCCCCGCACCAGGCTGCCGGGCTTCTTCGACTGTCCTTCGACGTGAGCCGTCTCGGCCTCGATATCGGCCGGGTCGACATCGACCTCCATATGCAGCGCCTGCTCTATGCCCGCGCGGCGCGCCTCGGTGGCATATTCATCGTGGGAGAAGTTGCGGTCGAGCGCCGGCACGCCGGACAGCCAAGGGTAGCGCAGCGCCGCCTTGTCGATGAGATGCAGGTGCGTGTCGACGATCATGGCTTCCTCCCTTGTCGCTTATGCATGTCACCCAAAAGTGTGCAGCGGTTTTGGGTGACATGCATCAAAACCCTGGATTCGATCATCTCACGGGAGAATTCATCATTCAAATAAGAATTATCCCTTTGGCCGCACATCCGATCCGGCGAGTTGCGACAGACGGGCGGCGGCGGCCTGGAGCAGCGTGATGGTCCTGGTGATATCGGGCGCGGACGGCGCGTTGACCAGGGTGATGTAGGGTATGGTGAGCGCGGCGATGCCGCGGCCGTCGGGACCGAGCACCGGCGCTGACAGATTGTAGACGCCGGCCGTCTGCAGCGAAGCCATCATCTCATAGCCGCGGTCGCGCACCTGGTCGAGGCGGGCGAAGAAGTCGGGCGACAGCTTCATCTCCTCGTTGCTGCGCAAGTGCTCGGCGATCATCATCTCGCGCTCTTCCGGCGAGCGGAACGCCAGCAGGACATGTCCCGACCCGGTGTCGAACAGGCTGATATGCGAGCCGACGCGGATCGAGATACCCCAGTATCGCGGCGCTTCCTGCTGGGCGATGACGACCGCGCTGCCACGATCGAACACCACGAGCTGGTTCGCCTGCCACGACGTCTCGGCCAGTTCGCGCATGATCGAGGTGGCGTAGGAGACCAGCCTGCGCACCGGCGCATGCAACTGGCCGAGCCCGAAGAGCTTCAGCGTCAGCGAATAGCGGTCGCCGTCGGGGCGTGTGACGTAGCCGCGCTTCACCAGCCGGTCGAGCATCCGGTAGAACTCGTTCGGGCTGCGGTCGAGCCGCTTGGCGATCTCGGCCTGGGTCAGGCCGCCGTCGACGCTTGCCAACAGCTCCAGGATGTCCAGCCCTTTGTCCAGAGCCGGCGCGCGATAGCGGTCTTCTTCGTCGTCCTGCACCGGATGCCCCTCTGGTGAATTTTCATCTTCATATACGCAAGAGCGCCATCGTTGGAAAGCAGTTTCGGCTTGACGACTTATGAATATTTTGTTTGCATATGAATGAAGCTGCTGAGCTTCAGATCACGACGGCTGTCGGCCGTCCAGGGAGGATATTCATGAACAGACTGCTTTCCGGCGTCGCCGGCGCATTGCTCATGGCATCGGGCGCGGCATTCGCGGCCGATCTGCCGGGCAAGTTTCCCGGCGTCACCGTCGACGCCAAGCTGATTGGCGGCCAGCAATACGAGAAGCTCTACGAGCGTATCGGCGAGTGGGAGAAGGCGACCGGTGCCAAGGTCAACGTCATCTCCAAGAAGAACCACTTCGATCTCGACAAGGAGATCAAGTCGGATATTGCCTCCAACTCGATCACCTGGTGCGTCGGCTCCAACCACACCTCGTTCGCGCCGCAATATCCGGGCATCTACACCGATCTCGCCAAGCTGCTGCCGAAGGAGGAGATCGATGCCTTCGTGCCTGCCAACATCGCGGCCGGAACGCTGGATGGCAAGCTGGTGATGCTGCCGCGCGCGCAGTTCGACGTCTCGGCGCTCTACTACCAGAAGAGCCTCTATCAGGACGAAGCCAAGAAGAAGGCCTACAAGGAGAAGTACGGCGAGGACCTCGCGCCCCCGGACACGTTCGACGAGATGGCCCAGCAGGCGGAATTCTTCGCCAGCCCGCCCGACTTCTACGGCACGCAATATGCCGGCAAGGAAGAGGCGATCAACGGCCGCTTCTACGAGATGCTGATTGCCGATGGCGGCGAATATCTCGACAAGGACGGCAAGCCGGCCTTCAACTCCGAGGCCGGCGTCAAGGCGCTCGACTGGTTCGTCAAGCTCTACAAGGCCAAGGCCGTGCCCGCCGGCACGACCAATTATCTTTGGGATGACCTCGGCCAGGGCTTCGCGTCTGGCACCGTGGCGATCAACCTCGACTGGCCGGGCTGGGCCGGCTTCTTCAACGACGCGAAGTCGTCCAAGGTCGCCGGCAATGTCGGCGTCAAGGTCCAGCCCAAGGGCTCGTCCGGCAAGCGCTCCGGCTGGTCCGGTGCGCATGGCTTCTCGGTGACCGAGAACTGCGCCGACAAGGAAGCCGCTGCCTCGCTCGTCTGGTGGCTGACCAATGAGGACAGCCAGAGGCTGGAAGCCGCGGCCGGCCCGCTGCCCACCCGCACCAAGGTCTGGGAATGGGACCTCGATCAGGCGAAGTCCGATCCTTACAAGACCGAAGTGCTGCAGGCCTTCCAGGAAGCCGCCAAGAACGCCTTCCCGGTGCCGCAGACGCCGGAGTGGATCGAGATCTCCAACGCCGTCTATCCGGAGCTGCAGGCCGCCATCCTCGGCGACAAGACCTCCAAGCAGGCGCTCGACGACGCGGCCGCCAAGGCGACGCAGATCCTCGAGGACGCGGGCAAGCTCTAATGCATGTCGCCCAAAAGTGCGCAGCGGTTTTGGGTGGACGACATGCATCAGAACAAAGGCTTAAAGCGCGTCGCTTGGAGTTCGTTTCGAAGCGACTCGCTTTAAGCGCCATCCTCCCCGCGGCGCCGGTCCTCGCGACCGGCGCCGCTTTGACCGATGCGGCCGGCCGCGACACGGATCGCCAGCAGCACTACCATCTTTGGAACATTGCATGACTGCCAAGCGGCTTTCCGCGCCAACCCTTCTTCTGCTGCCGGCCGTGCTCGTGCTGGCGGCAGTGGTGGTCGTGCCGCTCTGCCTGTCTTTCTATTCCAGCTTCACGCCGTTCAGGCTGACGCGGCCGGAAACCTTCTTCACCTTCATCGGGCTGCGCAACTATCGCAACATCCTGTCCAACGCGAATTTCTGGTGGGCCTTCGGCCGCACCGTGCTCTTGCTCACCATCGCGCTCAATCTCGAGATGCTGCTGGGGCTCGGCCTTGCGCTGCTGGTCGAGAAGGCCAGCCGCGGCCAGCGGCTGCTGCGCACCATCATGATGTTCCCGATGATGTTCTCGCCGATCCTGGTCGGCTTCCAGTTCAAGTTCATGTTCAACGACAATATCGGGTTGGTGAACAACGCGCTGCAGTCGCTCGGCCTGACGCAGGACGCCATCCCGTGGCTGATCGAAGGCCACCTTGCCTTCATCGCAATTTCGATTGCCGAGATCTGGTCGTCGACCTCGATCTTCGCGATCCTGATCCTCGCCGGCCTGCTCGCCATGCCGAAGGAGCCGGTCGAGGCGGCGCGAGTCGATGGCTGCACGCCGTGGCAGACCTTCCGCTATGTGACCTGGCCCTTCATCATGCCGTTTGCCTATATCGCCATGACCATCCGCTCGCTCGACGTCGCGCGCGCCTACGACATCGTCAAGATCATGACGGATGGCGGCCCGGCCGGCCGCACGGAACTGTTGTGGACGCTGGTGGCGCGCACCGCCTATAGCGACGCGCGCATGGGTGTCGCCAACGCGATGGCCTATTTTTCGATCCTGCTGTCGATCGTCTTCACCGTCTATTTCTTCAAAAAGCTCGCCGCGGCGCGCACCCAGATCGGCGCGGAGTGGTGATGATGGACGCCAACGCATCCGCCCGCCTGAAGCGCCGCGCTGGCGTCGTCGCCCATCGCGTCGGCCTGTTCCTCGCCATGCTTTTGATCTGCCTGCCCGGCGTCTGGATCGTGCTGTCGTCCCTGCGGCCGACGGTCGAGATCCTAGCCAAGCCGCCGGTCTGGATCCCGCAGCAAGTCTCGCTCGATGCCTACATCGCCATGTTCAGCGGCGTCGGCAAGGGCGGCATCCCGGTCCTCGATTATTTCCGCAACTCGCTGATCATCTCGGTGACGTCGACCGTCATTGCCATCGCCATCGGCATGGCCGGCGGCTACGCCTTCGCCCGCTACCGCTTCCGCGGCAAGTCGGCGATGTTCCTCGGCCTGATGCTGACGCGCACCGTGCCCGGCATCGCGCTGTCGTTGCCGCTGTTCTTCGTCTACGCCCGGCTCGACATCATCGACACGCATTTCGGCCTGATCCTGGCCTACGTCGCGCTCAACGTGCCCTTCACCATCTGGCTGATCGACGGCTTCTTCCGCCAGGTGCCGAAGGACCTCGCCGAGGCGGCGCAGATCGACGGCTGCACGCGCTGGCAGGCCTTCTGGCAGGTCGAGTTTCCACTGGCCGGACCGGGGATCGCGTCGGCCGGCATCTTCGCCTTCCTCACCTCCTGGAACGAGTTCGCGCTGGCTTCGCAGCTCACGCGCTCGATCAATTCGAAGACGCTGCCCGTCGGGCTGCTCGATTACACCGCCGAATTCACCATCGACTGGCGCGGCATGTGCGCGCTGGCCGTGGTGATGATCATTCCGGCGCTTATCCTCACTTTCATCGTGCAGAAGCACCTCGTCGGCGGCCTGACCTCCGGCGCGGTGAAAGGTTGATCCGATGGCGATTGTCTCGCTCAAGAAACTCACCAAGCGTTACGGCAACATGGAGATCGTGCACGGCATCGACCTCGATGTCGCCGACCGCGAGTTCATCGCGCTGGTCGGGCCGTCGGGCTGCGGCAAGTCGACCACGCTGCGCATGATCGCCGGTCTCGAGGACATCTCCGGCGGCACGATCGAGATCGGCGACCGCATCGTCAACGACCTGCCGCCGCGCTCGCGCAACATCTCGATGGTGTTCCAGTCCTACGCGCTTTATCCGCATATGACAGTGCGCGAGAATCTCGGCTTCTCGTTGAAGATCGCCGGCGCGCCGAAGGAGGAGATGGCCCGCCGCGTCGCCGAGGCCTCGGCCATTCTCGGCCTCGACGCGCTGCTGGAGCGCCGCCCCTCGCAGCTTTCCGGCGGCCAGCGCCAGCGCGTCGCCATGGGCCGCGCCATCGTGCGCGACCCGGACGTCTTCCTGTTCGACGAGCCGCTCAGCAATCTCGACGCCAAGCTGCGCACCCAGATGCGCACCGAGATCAAGAAGCTGCATGCCAAGGTGAAATCCACGGTCATCTATGTCACGCACGACCAGGTCGAGGCGATGACTCTCGCCGACCGCATCGTCATCATGCGCGACGGCTATATCGAGCAGGTCGGCACGCCGGATGAAGTCTTCCAGCGGCCGGCCACGCGCTTCGTCGCGGGCTTCATCGGCTCGCCGCCGATGAACCTGCAGGAGGCGACCGTTGACGACGGCAAGGTCGTTTTCGCCGGCGGCCAGAGCCTGCCGCTGCCCGGCCGTTTCAAGGCTAGGGTCAGCGCCGGCGACAAGGTGATTTTCGGCCTGCGTCCCGACGACCTCTATCCAGCAGGCCACGGCCTGCATTCGGGTGACGCCGCCGATGTCCATCAGATTGAGCTGCCGGTGACGGTGACGGAGCCGCTCGGCAACGAAACGCTGGTGTTCGCCGAATTCGATCGCCGCGACTGGGTCTCGCGCATGCTGAACCCCAGGCCGTTGAAGGCCGGCGACCGCGTCGCCATGAGCTTCGACCTGTCGCAGGCGCATCTGTTTTCCGCGGAAACCGGCAAATCCTTGAGGAGCTGACGATGGCCAAGATCGAGAAAGTCGAGCTTGCAATGGTCGATCTGGTGCCGAAGGTGAAGCGCACCGACGCGATCCAGAGTTTCGTCAGCCAGGAAACTCCGATCGTCACCATCACCGACGCCGACGGCGCGGTCGGCATGGGCTATTCCTACACGATCGGCACCGGCGGTTCTTCGGTGATGCGGCTTCTGGCCGATCACCTCGCGCCGCGCCTTATCGGTGAGGACGCCGACCGGATCGAGGCCATCTGGCACGATCTCGAATTCGCCACCCACGCCACCACCATCGGCGCCATCACGGCAATCACGCTCGCGGCAATCGACACCGCGCTCTGGGACCTGCGAGCGAGGAAGCAGAACCTGCCGCTCTGGAAACTCGCCGGCGGCGCCAAGGACCGCTGTCCGCTCTACACCACCGAAGGCGGCTGGCTGCACCTCGAGACGGCCGCACTTGTCGAGGATGCCCTGGCCGCCAAGGCGAAAGGCTTCACGGGCTCCAAGGTCAAGATCGGCAAGCCGCACGGTTCGGAGGATTTCGCCCGGCTTTCGGCCGTGCGCAAGGCCGTCGGCGACGGCTACGAGATCATGACCGACTGCAATCAGGGTTTTACCGTCGATGAAGCCATCCGGCGCGCCGAGCGCTTGCGCGATCTCGATCTCGCCTGGATCGAGGAGCCGCTGCCCGCCGACGACATCGACGGCCATGTGCGGCTGTCGAATTCGACCGCGACGCCGGTGGCCGTCGGCGAGTCGCTTTATTCGATCCGCCATTTCCGCGAATATATGCAGAAGGGCGGCTGCAACATCGTCCAGGTCGATGTCGGCCGCATCGGCGGCATCACGCCGTGGCTGAAGGTGGCGCATATGGCGGAGGCCTTCGACATGCCTGTCTGCCCGCATTTCCTGATGGAACTGCATGTCAGCCTGGCCTGCGCGGTGCCGAACGGCAAATATGTCGAGTACATTCCGCAGCTGGATGAGTTGACGGGCAAGAAGATGGTGATCGAAAACGGCCATGCGCTGGCCCCAAGCGAGCCGGGCCTCGGCATCGACTGGGATTTCGATGCGCTCAAGGCGCGCAGCATCGCCGAATTCAACGTGACCATCACCGAACGGAGAAATTGAGATGCAGCGCATGGGCATGGTGCTCGGCCTGAAGCCGGAGAAGGTCGACGAATATGTGCGCCTGCACGCCGCTGTGTGGCCGGACGTGCTCAAGATGATCTCGGCCTGCAACATCAAGAACTACTCGATCTATCTCAAGCGTCCGGAGAACCTGCTGTTCTCCTATTTCGAATATCACGGCACCGATTATGCCGCCGACATGGCCAAGATGGCCGCCGACCCGAAGACCCAGGAATGGTGGGCGGTCTGCATGCCTTGCCAGGAGCCCTTGCCGACCAGGCAGGAGGGCGAATGGTGGGCGATGATGGATGAAGTCTTCCACCATGACTGACGCCTTCGACCCTCGATTGCTGGCGCAATCCTGGCCAGCGCCTGCGAAGCCGCGTCCGATTGTAACCTTCGGCGCCGGCTCGATCGTTGGCGACGCGCACTTGCCGGCCTATCGCAAGGCCGGCTTTCCAGTTGCCGGCCTCTACGATCCCGACCATGCCAAATCCGGAAAACTGGCTGAGAAGTGGGGCGTGACGGCGTTCCGCTCGGTGGGCGAGGCGGCCGCTGTCAAGGACGCGATCTTCGATCTCGCAACGCCGCCCGGCCGGCACGCCGAGGTCCTGAAGGCCCTGCCCGATGGTGCGGTCGCATTGATCCAGAAGCCGATGGGCAACTATCTCGGCGAGGCAACCGAGATCCTCGAAATCTGCCGCGCCAAGAAACTCAAGGCTGCGGTCAATTTCCAACTGCGCTTCGCGCCGATGATGCTGGCGCTGAAGGACGCGATCGCCAAGGGCTGGCTGGGCGAGGTCGTCGACTTCGACGCCTGGCTGGCGCTTGCCACGCCGTGGCAGCTCTGGGAATTCCTGCTCAAGGCGCCGCGCGTCGAGATCGCCATGCATTCGATCCATTACCTCGACCTGATCCGACAGCTCCTCGGCGACCCCAAGGGGGTCCACGCCAAAACGCTCGGCCATCCCAATCACAAGGTCGCGCAGACCCGCACCAGCGCCATCCTCGACTATGGCGACACGGTGCGCTGTGCGCTCTCGATCAACCACGATCACAAATTCGGACGCCGGCACCAGGCCTGCGAGTTCCGCATCTGCGGCACCGAGGGCGCTGCCTATGTCAAGCTCGGACTCAATCTCGACTATCCTCGCGGCGAGCCCGATGTGCTGGAGATCTATCCCAAAGGTGGATCCGACTGGGTCAGCGTGCCGCTCACCGGCGAATGGTTCCCCGACGCCTTTGTCGGGCGCATGGCCAATGTCGCCGAGTTCATGAAGACGACGCCCTTCGGCCAGCGCATCGCCCATGGCACGCTGGTGTTCTCGGTCGGCGTCGGCCTCACGGCAACCGTCATCAACCCGGTCGCCTTCTCCTATGGCTATGACAGGCTGCGCTTCATCAAGCCGGTGTTCATCGGCGACACGATCCGCACGCGCACGACGATCGCCGCGAAGGAGAACGATCCGAAACGACTGGACTCAGGGCGCGTCATCGAACGCGTCGAGGTCATCAACCAGCGCGACGAAGTCGTACTCGCCGCCGATCACATCTACATCGTCGAGCGGCGTCCCCGACTCGGCTGAACGACGGAGACAAAAACAACATGGCTGATCTGACGGGCAAGGTCGTTGTCGTTACCGCGGCGGCGCAGGGCATCGGTCGGGCAAGCGCGCTTGCCTTCGCCAAGGCCGGCGCAATCGTCCACGCCACCGACATCAACGAGGCGGTTCTGCCCGAGCTCGGCAAGATGCCCGGCGTCAAGACCCGCAAGCTCGACGTGCTGAACGACGAGGCCGTGAGGGCCGCCTTCGCCGAGATCGGCCGCGTCGACGTGCTGTTCAACTGCGCCGGCTTCGTCCATTCCGGTTCGATCCTCGAGATGAAGGACGAGGACCTCGACTTCGCCTTCAATCTCAATGTGCGCGCCATGATCCGCACCATCCGCGCCGTGCTGCCCGGCATGCTGGAGCGCGGCGATGGCGCCATCATTAACATGGCCTCGGTCGCGGGCGCGCCGAAGGGCGTGCCCAACCGCTTCGCCTATGGCGTGACCAAGGCGGCCGTGATCGGCCTGACCAAGTCGATCGCCGCCGATTATGTCGCCAGGGGAATCCGCTGCAACGCGGTCTGCCCCGGCACGGTGGAGAGTCCGTCGCTCGAAAGCCGCATGCGCGCGCAGGGCGACTATGAGGCCGCCCGCGCCGCCTTCATCGCCCGTCAGCCGATGGGAAGGCTGGGCACGGCTGAAGAGATCGCCGATCTCGCCGTCTATCTCGCCGGCGCGACTTACACGACCGGACAGGCCTATAATATCGACGGCGGCTGGTCGATCTGATGAGGCACTGAGCATGACACGCATTACCGATCTTCGCACCTTCGACCTGCGCTTTCCGACGTCGCAAAGCCTCGACGGGTCGGACGCGATGAACCCCGACCCGGACTACTCCGCGGCCTATGTCATCCTCGACACCGACGTCCCGTCGTTGAAGGGCCATGGGCTCACCTTCACCATCGGCCGCGGCAACGAGATCTGCTGCGCGGCGATCGAAGCGCTGCGCCATCTGGTCGTCGGGCTCGACCTCTGCTGGGTCAAGGAGGACCCCGGCCGTTTCTGGCACCACGTGACCGGCGACAGCCAGCTGCGCTGGATCGGCCCGGACAAGGGCGCCATGCATCTTGCGGTCGGCGCGGTCGTCAATGCGGTCTGGGACCTGTGGGCGAAGGAAGCCGGCAAGCCGGTCTGGCGGCTGGTCGCCGGGATGAGCCCGGAAGAGACCGTCAAGATCGTCGACTTCCGCTACCTCACCGATGCGATCACGCCGGTCGAGGCGCTGGAGATCCTGAAGAAGGCCGAAGCCGGCAAGGCCGAGCGTATCGCCACGCTCGAGCGCGAAGGTTATGCCTGCTATACCACCTCGGCCGGCTGGCTCGGCTATCCCGACGACAAGCTGCGGCGGCTCTGCCAGGAAGCGGTCGACCAGGGTTTTGACCACATCAAGCTGAAGGTCGGCCGCGACCGCGCCGACGACATCCGCCGCCTCAGGATCGCCCGCGAGGTGATCGGCCCGGACCGCTACCTGATGATCGACGCGAACCAGGTCTGGGAGGTCGACCAGGCGATCGACTGGCTCACCGACCTCGCCTTCGCCAAGCCCTTCTTCATCGAGGAACCGACCAGCCCGGACGATGTTGCCGGCCATGCGAAAATCCGCAAAGCCGTGGCGCCGATCAAGGTCGCGACCGGCGAGATGTGCCAGAACCGCATCATGTTCAAGCAGTTCATCGCAGGTGGCGCCATCGACGTCGTGCAGATCGATTCCTGCCGCATGGGCGGGCTCAACGAAGTGCTGGCCGTGCTTCTGATCGCGGCCAAGTTCGGCTTGCCGGTCTGGCCGCATGCCGGCGGCGTCGGCCTGTGCGAATATGTCCAGCATCTGTCGATGATCGACTATGTCGCCCTCTCGGGCACCAAGCAGGACCGCGTGATCGAATATGTCGATCACCTGCATGAGCATTTCCTCGATCCCTGTGTCATCGAGAACGCGGCTTACATGCCGCCGACGGCACCAGGCTTCTCGATCGAGATGAAGGCGGATTCCATTGCCGCCTATCGACATCGCGGTTGACTGCGAGTCGTAACGCAGGCGATCAAACCTGCGTTACGACATCGCTTCTGAACCGTTCACCGCGGCGAGCGCCGTGATCCGCGTCAATCAACCTCGACGGCAAGCACCGAGACGCAATCACCGGCCTTGACCAGGCCCGGGAAATGACGCGCGGCCAGCAGGCCCGACATCCTGGCCCTGATCTCCTGCGGCGCGACGCCGGTGCGGCCTGTCGAATGGATGCGCGCCACGACCTGGCCCTCATCCACTTTCTCGCCGAGATCGACCATGGTCTCGATCATGCCGTCCTCCTCGGCGAAGGCAAAGCAATCGCCCGAAGGCATGTCGAGCCAGCGGGTTCTGCCCTTCTCGATCGTACCAGCGACGATGCCGGCGTGGCGAAGCACGTTGAGCACGCCGCGACGGGCGATGCGTACCGTCTCGGCCCGTGATGTGCCGCCGCCGCCAAGCTCGGTGGTGACGAAGACCTTGCCCATCTCCTCCGCCGCCGTGTCATACATGCCGACCGTGTCGATCTCGGTCATGCGCATCGAGAACGGCGCCGAGAAAGCCTCGACAGCGGCGAAGGCCTTCTCTTCCTGCGCCTTGTCGAGCAGCGTGTGCGCGGCGCAGAACGGCACGAAGTCCAGCGTCTTTCCGCCGGAGTGGAAGTCGAACACGATGTCTGCCCGCGGCAGCAATTCGCGCTGGAAATAGTCGGCGATCTTCTCCGTCACCGTACCGTCCGGCCGGCCGGGGAAGCTGCGGTTCATGTTGCCCTTGTCGATCGGCGAGGTGCGGGTGCCGGCTCGGAAGGCCGGATAGTTCATCGCCGGCACGATGATGACCGTGCCGGAGACATCCTTAGGATCGAGCGTGCGGGCGAGTTCGTAGAGCGCCAGCGGTCCCTCATACTCGTCGCCGTGATTGCCGCCGGTGAGCAGCGCCGTCGAGCCCTTGCCGTTGCGGACGACGCAGATCGGGATCATCACCGAGCCCCAGGCGGAATCGTCGCGGCTGTAGGGCAAGCGCAGGAAGCCGTGCTGGACGCCGTCGCGTTCGAAGGCGACGGTCGGCGTGATCGGCGATGGACGCAGAGCTGACATTGCCTCAATCCTTCACGAACAGCTTGCGCGGCACATTGGCCAGGCACTCGACACCGGTCTCGGTGATCAGGATCGACTCGGTGATCTCTAGTCCCATTGTCTCAAGCCAGAGACCCGTCATGAAATGGAAGGTCATGCCGGGCTTGAGCTCGGTGCGGTCGCCGGGGCGCAGGCTCATGGTGCGCTCACCCCAGTCCGGCGGATAGGAGATGCCGATCGGGTAGCCGGTGCGGTTGTCCTTGACGATGCCGTACTTCTTCAGCACTGCGAAGAAGGCATTGGCGATGTCCTCGCAGACGTTGCCCGGCTTCGCGGCGGCAAGGCCCGCCTCCATGCCTTCCAGCGTCGCCTTCTCGGCGTCGAGGAAGGCCTGCGTCGGCTTGCCTAGGAAGACCGTGCGCGACAGCGGGCAATGGTAGCGGTTGTAGCAGCCGGCGATCTCGAAGAACGTGCCCTCGCCCGCCTTCATCGGCTTGTCGTCCCAGGTGAGATGCGGCGCGGAAGCGTCGGCGCCCGACGGTAGCAGCGGCACGATCGCCGGATAGTCGCCGCCGATGCCCTCGACGCCGCGCGTGCCGGCGTCGTAGATCTCGGCGACCAGATCGCATTTGCGCATGCCGACTTCGATCTTGTCGACGATGCGCTGGTGCATCGCCTCGACGATGCGGGCGGCATTGCGCATGTAGTTGATCTCGGTCGGGCTCTTCACGGCGCGCTGCCAGTTCACCAGCGCGGTGGCGTCGACGAAACGGGCGTTGGGCAGGTGCTTCTGCAGCGAGGCGAAGGCGGCCGCCGAGAACCAGTAATTGTCCATCTCGACGCCGATGGTCAGCTTGTCCCAGCCGCGCTCTGCCAGCACGCTCGCGAG
>NZ_RZSC01000959.1:0-1938 GCF_003998155.1 Mesorhizobium sp. M1E.F.Ca.ET.063.01.1.1 | reverse complement strand
TCCATCGCCGCGGCCTGCGACCGCGTGATGCTTTTGCGCGGCGGCGCGATCGAAGCATTCGGCCCGAGCGGCGAGGTGTTGCGGCGGCCCCTCACCGACAAGGGCGCCGACAGGGGCGCACAACGGAACACTGTGGTGACCGGATCATTCGCAACGATGATCCGCGGCACCCCCCACAATGTCCGCCTCGGATCATAGACGATGAGCGCCGAGAGCCTTGCCTGGGAACCACGCACCGACATAAGGCGCGTGGCGTTTACCGGATACGCGGCAACAGCGCTGCTGGTGGGTTGCTTCGGCTATTGGGCGGCCAGCGCGCCGCTGTCCGGCGCGGTGATCACTCCAGGCACGATCTCGGCGACCGGCGGCAACATCCTGATCCAGCAGCCCGAGGGCGGCATCGTCGAGCAACTGCTGGTCCACGAGGGCGACCGCGTGCGGCAGGGCGAGGACCTCATCCTCCTCGACCGAACGGCGGCGCAGGCCGAGCTCAACCGGCTGACGAGGCAGTCGATCGCGCTCAAGGCAACCGCGGCGCGGCTGGGGGCGGAGCGCGACGGACTGGACAGGCTGGCGCCGATCACCGAGGCGGCACCCGCGCCGTTCCAGCAGGATTTCGAGAATCTCATCCGCGAGCAGCAGAAGGAATTCGACGCGAGACTCGCCCGCTTCCGCTCCGAACAGTCGATCATGGCGCAGCGGGTCGCTATGCATCGCGAGTCGGTCGCGGGCCTGAACGCCCAGAAACTCGCCATCGAGCAGCAGACCGATATCGTGAAGAAGGAGCTCGGCATCAAGACCGGCCTCTTGGACAAAGGCCTAACCAACCGCACCGAATATTCGCAGCTTCTGCGCAGCGAGGCCGATCTCGTCGGCCAGGCCGGCGCGATGGAAGCGAACCTCGCCGCGGTCAACACCCAGATCGTCGAAGCCCAGGTGCAAGTCGAGCGCTTGACCACGCAGCGCGTGGAAGAGGCGCTGACCAAGCTCGACGAGGTCCGCACCCATCTCGCCGACATCGCGGAACAGATGCGTGCGGCCGAAGCGGTGCTTCAGCGCACGACGATCAAGGCGCCGGCAGCGGGCATCGTGGTGTCGTCGACCTATAATTCGAAGGGCAGCGTGATCGCGCCGGGCGAGAAGATCATGGAGATCCTGCCCACGGCATCGGGCCTCAACGTCGATGCCAAGCTGCGGCCGAAGGACATCGACCAGGTGCGCGTCGGCCAGAAGGCGAAGCTCAGGCTGTCGGCGCTCAACATGCGGCTGACGCCCGAGGTGTCAGCCACGGTGATGGAGATCTCCGCCGACCGGCTGGTCGATCAAACCACGCACGAACCCTATTTCCGCGCCAAGCTGAGGATCGCCGACGCCCTGCCGCCCGGCGTCAAGCCCGAGCAGCTCTATCCCGGAACGCCGGTCGAGGCCTTCATCAGCACCGGCGACCGGACTTTCTTCGAGTACCTCGTGCGACCGATGCTGGATTCGTTCGCGCGTGCATTCGCGGAGAGGTAGATGCCGCTCCTGCGTCGGCCTTCCAAACCAGGGCTTGTTTCCCGTCCCGATAACTCTGGCAGTATTCACTCTATCTTGCCGTCCACGATATGGATCTGGCGGTCCATGCGCCCCGCCATGTCGAGGTCATGCGTTACCGCAACGACCGTCTTGCCACGTTCGCGCACCAGATTCTCCAGGATCGCGAACACCTGTTCCGAACTCTTGGAATCGAGGCTTCCGGTAGGCTCGTCGGCAAGGATCAGGGGTGGATCATTGGCAAGCGAACGGGCTACGGCCACGCGCTGGCGCTGACCGCCCGAGAGCTGGTCCGGCCGTTTGTCGAGATGCTCGCCAAGCCCCAGCGACGCGAGCAATTCGCCGGCCCGCTCGTGCATTGCAGGCCGCGCAAGCCGGCCGAGCTTGCGCATCGGTATCTCGACA
>NZ_RZSC01000958.1:0-1944 GCF_003998155.1 Mesorhizobium sp. M1E.F.Ca.ET.063.01.1.1 | reverse complement strand
CTCCTCGCTCAATCCGCGCATGACGATCGGCCAGATCATCGAGGAAGGCCTAGTCGTCAACAGGATCGGTGCGACGCGGCGCGAGCGCATCGAGCGGGTGCGCCAGGCGCTGGTCAGCGCCGGCATGCCCGGCGATATCCTGTCGCGGTTCCCGCATGAATTCTCAGGTGGCCAGCGTCAGCGCATCGCGATCGCGCGCGCCATCGCGCTGGAGCCTGAATTCATCCTGCTCGACGAGCCGACATCGGCGCTCGACCTCTCGGTGCAAGCGCAGATCATCGACCTGTTGCGCAAGCTGCAGGACGAGCGCGGATTGAGCTACCTCTTCATCTCGCATGACCTCAAGGTGGTGCGGGCGCTGTGCCATCGCGTCATCGTCATGCAGCACGGCAAGATCGTCGAACAGGGACCCGTCGACGAGGTCCTCACCAATCCCAAGACCGCCTACACCGAACGGCTCGTCAGGGCCGCATTCGACGTGGCTTAGAGTGCCGGAGGCTTACAGTGGCAAGAAATCCCAAGATCACCTTCATCGGCGCCGGCTCGACTGTGTTCATGAAGAACATAGTCGGCGACGTGCTGCAGCGTCCGGCGCTGTCGGGCGCGACCGTCGCGCTGATGGACATCAATCCGCAGCGGCTGGAAGAAAGCGCCGTCGTCGTCAACAAGCTGATCGCGACGCTCGGCGTCAAGGCGAAGGCCGAAACCTATTCCGACCAGCGCAAGGCGCTCGCCGGCGCCGACTTCGTCGTCGTCGCGTTCCAGATCGGCGGTTACGAGCCGTGCACCGTCACCGACTTCGAGGTGCCGAGGAAATACGGCCTGCGCCAGACGATCGCCGACACGCTCGGTGTCGGCGGCATCATGCGGGGTCTCAGAACCGTGCCGCATCTGTGGAAGATCTGCGAGGACATGCTCGCCGTCTGCCCGGAGGCGATCATGCTGCAATATGTCAACCCGATGGCGATCAACACCTGGGCGATCGCCGAGAAATACCCCCAAATCAAGCAGGTCGGGCTTTGTCATTCGGTGCAGGGCACGGCGATGGAACTGGCGCATGACCTCGACCTCCCCTATGAGGAAATCCGCTACCGCTCGGCCGGCATCAACCACATGGCCTTCTACCTGAAGTTCGAGCATCGCCAGCCGGACGGCTCCTATCGCGACCTCTATCCAGACCTTGTGCGCGCCTATCGCGAAGGCCGCGCGCCGAAGCCGGGATGGAACCCGCGCTGCCCCAACAAGGTGCGCTACGAGATGCTGACCCGGCTCGGCTATTTCGTCACCGAAAGCTCGGAGCATTTCGCCGAATACACGCCCTATTTCATCAAGGACGGGCGCCCGGACCTGATCGAGAAATACGGCATCCCGCTGGACGAATATCCAAAACGCTGCATCGAGCAGATCGAGCGCTGGAAAGGCCAGGCGGAAGCCTACCGCTCGGCCGAACGGATCGAGGTCGAACAATCGAAGGAATATGCTTCCTCGATCATGAACTCAGTCTGGACCGGCGAGCCGTCGGTGATCTACGGCAATGTCCGCAACAATGGCTGCATAACCTCGCTGCCCTTCGACTGCGCTGCCGAGGTGCCGTGCCTTGTCGACGCCTCCGGCATCCAGCCGACCTATATCGGCGACCTGCCGCCGCAGCTGACGGCGCTGATCCGCACCAACATCAATGTGCAGGAACTGACGGTGCGGGCGCTGATGAGCGAGAACCGCGAGCACATCTACCACGCGGCGATGATGGACCCACACACCGCGGCCGAACTCGACCTCGACCAGATCTGGTCGCTGGTCGACGACCTCATCGCCGCGCATGGCGACTGGCTGCCGGCCTGGGCGCGCAAGGGTGGCAGGAGCAAGGCCGCCTGATTTTCCAGAAAAATTGCGGAAAGCCGGAAAGCTGCGGATAGGTCTGCGCCAGTACCCCCACCCCTGACC
>NZ_RZSC01000957.1:0-1946 GCF_003998155.1 Mesorhizobium sp. M1E.F.Ca.ET.063.01.1.1 | reverse complement strand
CCGGACCCGCCGCGACCTGCAGGACCAGGCGAAGAAAGCCGCCCGCCCCTGGGACTGGTCGAAGGCTTTCGACCGCTCCGCGCCCTGCGGTCCGCTGGTCCCGGTCTCGAAGTCAGGCCATCCCGACAAGGGCCGTATCTGGCTCGCCGTCAACGGTGAGGTAAAACAGGACGGCGACCTCGCCGAGCTGATCTGGCCGGTCGCCGATGTCGTCTCGATCTGCAGCGAGGCGGTCGAGCTCCGGCCCGGCGACCTGATCTTCACCGGCACGCCGGCTGGCGTCGGCGCGGTTCAAGCAGGCGACAAGATCACCGGCGGCGTCGACGGCATAGGCGCCATTGAGGTGGCCATCGGCCAGCCGAGACCGTGATCCGATGAGCGACCTCGTCCTCCACAACTACTATCGCTCCTCCACCTCCTACCGGGTGCGGATCGCGCTGGAGATGAAGGGGCTGAGCTACACCTATGTGCCGCATCACCTGCGCCATGGCGAGCATCTCGAGCCGGCCTATCTCGCGGTCAATCCGCAAGGCCTGGTGCCGGCGCTGGTGCTGGACGACGGAACGCTGCTGACGCAATCACTGGCGATCATCGAATATCTCGACGAGATCGCGCCAGAGCCGCCGCTGCTGCCGAAGGATGCGCTGGGCCGGGCGCGGGTCAGGATGCTGGCGCAGATGATCGCCTGCGACATCCATCCGGTGAACAATCTGCGCGTGCTCACCTCGCTGCGCACCCTGTTCGGCGCCGGCGACGAGGATGTCGTGAACTGGTTCCGGCACTGGGTGAACGAAGGCTTCCAGCCGCTCGAGAAGATTTTGGCTTCGTCGCCTCAGACCGGCACCTTCTGCCATGGCGAGACGCCCGGACTGGCCGATATCTGCCTCGCCGCCCAGGTCACCAACAACGCCCGCTTCGGCGTCGACATGACGCCCTACCCGGTGATCTCGCGCATCCACGCCGCCTGCATGGCGCTGCCGGCGTTCCAGAAGGCGGCACCGCAGAACCAGATCGATGCCGAATAGAGAAGCCACAGACCCGGACGAAGCAAAGACGCTCGCCGACATTGAAGCGTATGGCTGCCACATCCTGTATGTCTTGGCAGAAGACGAGCTTCCGCCTTTCGCCTACTCGGTGAGGATAGAGCACAATTTCAAGGCTCCCGAATTGGTCATCATCGGGCTGAAACCGGAGCTTTCCCAAAGTATCATCAACGAGTATTGCCGGCGGGTGCGAAACGGCGAAACGTTCAGCATCGGACAGCGAGCGTCAGGTTTCCTGGGCGGCGGCTTCGACTGTCAGTTCGGCTCCGTCCATCCGGACCAATATCCCGAACATTTCGGTTGGGACATCTGGTTCTACGACGGTCCGGATTTCCGCGTCATGCAACTCGTGTATCCGAATACCTCGGGCATTTGGCCCTGGGACGCCGAAGCCGACGAGTGGTTCCGCAAGCGGCAGCCACTGCTCGACCAACCGCCATCGCCAACTTAGTTACGGACCGCCCAAACCCGCACTGTCTTTTGAATTGAACATATGAAAGCACTCCCATGAAAGCTGTCGTCTTCGAAAAATTCGGCGAGGCGCCGACGATCCAGACCGTGCCCGACCCGAAGCCGGCAGCGGATGGCGTCGTCATCAAGGTCGAGGCGACCGGCCTCTGCCGCAGCGACTGGCATGGCTGGATGGGCCATGACGACGGCATCACGCTGCCGCATGTTCCGGGACATGAACTGGCGGGCGTCGTCGTCGCCGCCGGCAAGCAGGTCAGCCGCTGGAAAGCCGGTGACCGCGTCACCGTGCCCTTCGCCGTCGGCTGCGGCCGCTGCTTCGAATGCACCTCCGGCAACCATCAGGTCTGCGAGCACCAGACCCAGCCGGGCTTCACTGGCTGGGGCTCGTTCGCCGAATATGTCGGCATCGAGCATGCCGACACCAATCTCGTG
>NZ_RZSC01000956.1:0-1947 GCF_003998155.1 Mesorhizobium sp. M1E.F.Ca.ET.063.01.1.1 | reverse complement strand
GATATCGACCCCGGCTTCCACGCCGCCGCCACGGGCCTGTCAGGCGTCAATCTCGACGGTTGGGCGATGTCCCCTTCCCTGCTCAACGCTCTGGCCGCACAGGCAGCGGAGGATGCCGAATACGTCATCCTCGAAAGCGCGATGGGTCTGTTCGACGGCATCCCCGCTCCGCAAGGCCGATCGGGCTCGGCTGCCGATCTCGCCAGGCTCTATGGCTTGCCGGTGCTTCTGGTGCTCGACGTTTCTGGACAGTCGACCACGGCGGCTGCCGTAGCCAAGGGTTTTGCCACCTACGATCCGGATGTGCGCATGGCCGGCGTCGTGCTCAATCGCTTGGGCAGCGAACGCCACCGGCGATTGTCGGGCGACGCGATCGAGGCGATCGGCTTGCCGGTGGTCGGCGCCATCATGCGCGACCCCACCCTTAACCTGCCGGAACGGCATCTCGGTCTTGTGCAAGCCGGCGAATACGAAAACCTGATGGCGCATCTCGACCGGCTGGCCGATATGGTCGAGAAGTCGCTCGATATCGACGCCATCCTGGCGTTGGCGACACCGCTGGAACCGGCGGCTGGCGACTTCGGCGATGCATTGCAGGCGCCGGGACAGCGCATCGCGCTGGCCGAGGACTCTGCCTTCACCTTCCTCTACCCGCATGTCGCCGCGCATTGGCGCATGGCCGGCGCCGAGATCGTGCCCTTCTCCCCTCTCGCCGACGAGGCGCCGGCCGAAGACTGCGATGTCTGCTGGCTGCCCGGTGGCTATCCCGAATTGCATGCCGGCAAGCTTGCGGCCGCGACGAACTTCCGCGCGGGAATGGTGCGCTTCGCACAGACAAAGCCCGTGCACGGTGAGTGCGGCGGCTTCATGGTGCTGGGCGAGGTGCTGGAGGACGCGGACGGCCAAAGCCACAACATGCTCGGCCTGCTCGGCCACTCGACCAGCTTCGCCAAGCGGAAGATGAATCTCGGTTACCGTGAGGCGCGCCTACGCGCCGCCTGCCCGTTGGGGCCCGAAGGCACGCTGATCCGCGGTCATGAGTTCCACTATGCGCAGATGACGGCCACCGGCAATGACGAGCCGCTGGCCGACCTCGCCGACGGCCAGGGCAACCCGCTTGGAGCCTCCGGCTATCGACGCGGCCATGTCAGCGGCACCTTCTTCCACGCCATTGCGAGGGGCGCATGAGCCCTTCCGCACCTCGGCAATTGCTTGACGATATCGGCCTCAGCCTCGTCTTCTTCACCAGGTTGAGGCTGCCGTCTAGCGATTTCGGCGGTCGCAGCCTTGCCGACGCGATCTGGGCGGCACCCTTTGCCGGTCTCGCCGTCGCCATCATCGGCGCGCTCGTCTACGCTGTCGCTTCCGGGCTGGGTGTAGCCACCGGTCCGGCCGCAGCGCTCGCCCTTGCCGCGACGATGCTCGCCACCGGCTGCCTGCACGAGGACGGACTTTCCGACATCGCCGACGGCTTCGGCGGCGGCAAGACGCGCGAGAAGAAGCTGGAGATCATGCGCGACAGCCGCATCGGCGCCTATGGCGCCGCTACCCTCGGCATCTCGCTGCTCATCCGCTGGAGCGCGCTGTCCGCACTGGCCGGCCCCAGCCATGTGTTCCTGGCCCTCCTTGCTGCTCACGCCGCCTCGCGCGGGCTGTTCGGCGCCTTCATGCATCTTCTGCCGCCCGCCCGCTCCGACGGTCTTTCCGCCACTGCCGGCACTGTCAGCGCCGAGACCGCTATCATCGGCGCGGCACTTGGCGCCGTGTCGCTATTGGCGCTCGGCCTTGGCGGCGCGATTGCCGCACTCGTCTTGCTCAGCCTCTCGTTTACCGCCTTCCGCGCGCTTTGCCACCGTCAGATCGGCGGCCAGACCGGCGACACGATCGGTGCGCTGCAGCAGCTCGGCGAGATCGCGGTCCTGCTCGTTGCCTCAGTTTCCCTATCCC
>NZ_RZSC01000955.1:0-1947 GCF_003998155.1 Mesorhizobium sp. M1E.F.Ca.ET.063.01.1.1 | reverse complement strand
GTGTGGATCCTGGCCGTCACCTGTGTGCTGGGCTTCCTGCTTGCGGTGCCGCTCGGCCTGGCGCAGGCCGCCGGCTCGTTCTGGTTCGCCGCGCCCGCCAAGGTGTTCTGCACGGTGATCCGGGGCACGCCGCTGCTGATCCAGCTGTGGCTGCTCTATTACGGCCTAGGCTCGCTTTTTCCGCAATATCCGTGGATCCGCGGATCCTGGATGTGGCCGTTTCTTAGGCAAGCCTGGCCCTATGGCGTGCTGGCGTTGACACTGTCGTTCGCCGGCTATGAGGGCGAGGTGATGCGCGGCGCCTTTGCCGGCGTTCCGAAGGGGCAACTCGAGGCTGCCCGTGCCTTCGGCATGAGCCGCTGGAAGGCATTCCGGCGCATCTGGCTGCCGCAAGCCATCTACAGGGCGCTGCCTACGCTGACCGGCGAAACCGTGTTGCAATTGAAGTCGACGCCGCTGGTGGCGACGATCAGCGTCATCGACATCTTCGCTGTTTCGTCCAAGGTGCGGCAGGACACCTACCTCACCTACGAACCCTTGCTGCTGCTGGCGCTGATCTACATGACGATCACCGGTATCCTGGTCTTCGCCTTCAGTAGGATCGACGCGCGGATCCCGAACAAAATCGGCTAGTGAGTGATCAGGGAGGAGGGAATGGGAGTGCCACTTATCCTACTCACTCGGGACCTAGGATCAAACTTAATCGCAACCAGGCTCCCGGCGATCGGCACGACCGCGTTCTAAGCCAAATGGCGCTGCCGTTGCCACACAGGCTGCGCCGGGATCCGATTAGCGAGACAGTCGGATTGAAGGAGGGGCCGGTGGTCAGGATGTAATTGCACCCCCAAACACACGCCGAGCTTGGCACGATACTGCCAAATTCTGGTCCGATCGTCTAGCCGCGATCGGCAGCCACCCACTTGGCGCTGAGATCCTGCCGAGGACGTCGAACAAAGTGCCGCGATTGGACTCGTGGCTCCTCCGGCGGTGTGAAGGCCGGCGCAATCGACGTCTCGACGGGCGCGCGCGTTGTGTAGCAAAAAGCTTGTTGCGGCTGCCTGTCTCGCACAGAAGCCGATGGGCATCCGATTCATCTTTCACCCCCCCGCCGGCGACTGCGCCAAAGCGGCCCTCCCGAGCGAATCTGACGCGCGCGTGTGGTCAGCGAGTATGGTGCTCCAGCTCTCCGGCCAGATGGTAACTTCAGGTTACCGTGAGGGAATGCTTTTCATTGTACAATCCGCGCCCGCTTGGCCTAATCGGGGGAATAACCCGTTAAGAGTTTGGCGGCTCCGCTAATGGCTGAGTATTTGCCGCAAGCTAGTAGAGAGGACTGCATGATTTGGGGGGCCATAACTTTAAATCTGAGGCCACTAGGTGCAGCCACCCATTGCCGAATGCAACGCATCAACCCAGCAGGATCAATACTATGAAGATCAGTGAATACGCCTCTTATGACGCGATCGGTTTGGCGAGTCTCATCGCCAGGAGAGAAGTCTCGATCGCCGAAGTCACCCATGCAGCTCTGGAAGCTTACGGCTTGGTTAATCCGTCGATCAATGCCGTCGTTGAGCTCTATGAGGATCGACTCGCCCAGCCAGAAACACAGTTAGGCGACGGTCCGTTCCGTGGGGTGCCGTTTCTCACCAAGGATACCGGCCCTGCTTTCGCCGGCAGAACCTGGGAGAGTGGCAGTCGTTTGTGTCGGGGTGGGCAGACTGCGAAAGAGGATAGCTACTATGGCGCGCTGGTTCGGGCCTCAGGCGTCAATCTGATTGGACGCGCCAGTATGCCAGAGTTCGGCTGGGGGTATTGCCCCGAATACCTGCTCCACGGGGCCCCGTCCAATCCCTGGCGCCATGGTTTTTCCACCAGCGGCTCTACAGCCGGGGGCGCTGCTGCGGTCAGTGCCGGCATCACGCCCATGGCACAGGGCGGGGATGGGGG
>NZ_RZSC01000954.1:0-1947 GCF_003998155.1 Mesorhizobium sp. M1E.F.Ca.ET.063.01.1.1 | reverse complement strand
AACGACTTCTTCGACCTTGCGCTCGACCGCAAGCATCCGACCAAGCGCAACCGGCCATTCGCCAGCGGCGCGCTGTCGATCCCGTTCGGCCTCGGCGCCATCATTGCGCTGCTAGCGATCGGCATCGCCGCCGGCTGCCTGCTGCCGATCGAGTTCCTCGGCGTGCTCGGCGGCTACATCTTGGTCACCACGGCCTATTCGCTGTCGTTCAAGCGCATGCTGCTGGTCGATGTCCTGACGCTCGCCGGCCTCTACACGATCCGCGTTTTGGCGGGCGCGGCCGCTACCGGCGTCGACGTTTCCTTCTGGCTGCTCGCCTTTTCGATCTTCTTCTTCCTGTCGCTGGCGCTGGTGAAGCGCTTCGTCGAATTGCGCACGACCGCCATCCCCGCCGGCGAGCGGATCGCCGGCCGCGGTTACCGCACCGAGGACCAGGAGATCGTCGCCCAGGCGGGCATGGCCTCGGCCTTCTCCTCGGCGCTGGTGCTGGCGCTCTATATGGACAGCGTCTCGGTGCGCGAGCTCTATCCGCATCCCTGGCTGGTCTGGCCGCTCGCGCCGATCGTGCTCTACCTCACCATGCGCGTCTGGATCCTCGCGCGCCGCGACGAGATGCATGACGACCCGGTCGTCTTCATCATCAGCGACTGGCGCAGCCAGATCGTCGTTGCCATCGGCGCGGCGCTTCTGATGGTCGGAGGCTGGGGCTGGTGAGGATGGGTGGCGAACGCTTCGGCAGCTTTGGGCTGACGACGCCGCCGGCGCGCCGGGCGATGCCGGCCGACGAAGCCGTTGCGCTGTTGAAGAGCGGCGCGGCAAAGCCCGGCTCGCTCATCGGCTACGGCAATGGCCGCTCCTATGGCGACAGCTGCCAGAACGACGCCGGCATGGTCGTCGACATGCGGCCGCTGGACCGTATCCGTTCTTTCAACGCCGAGACCGGCGTGATCGAGGCCGATGCCGGTGTGCTGCTTTGCGACATCATCGCGCATGCCGCGCCCTACGGCTTCTTTCCGGCCGTGGTTCCAGGCACGCAGTTCGTGACGATCGGCGGCGCCATCGCCAACGATGTCCACGGCAAGAACCACCACCGGCGCGGCACGTTCGGCTGCCATGTCGAATCGTTCACCTTGCTGCGGTCCGACGGCCGGACCTATCGCTGCTCCGACACCGACAATGCCCATCTGTTCATGGCGACGATCGGCGGCATGGGCTTGACCGGATTGATCCTGTCGGCCTCGATCCGGCTGATGCGCGTGCCGTCGCTCGACATCGTCGAGAAGGTGACCCGGTTTCGCGACCTCGGCGAATTCTTCGATCTTGCCGATGCGGCCGACCGCGCCAACGAATATGCCGTTGCCTGGATCGATCAGCTTGCCGGCGGCCACGGGCGGGGACGCGGGCTGCTGTTGACCGGCAACCATGCCGAACATGGATCGCATGCCGCGGCGCTGGCGGGCAGCCGGCTTTCGGTGCCCGTGCGGCCGCCCTTCAACGTGCTCAACCGGCCGTTCCTGACCGCCTTCAACGCTGCCTATCGGTGGAAGAAAGGCCGTTCGTCCGATGCGCGCCAGGCGGGCTACCAGGGCTTCTTCTTTCCGCTCGACGGGGTTCGCGACTGGAACCGCCTGTATGGACCGCGGGGGCTTTTCCAGCACCAGAGCGTGGTGCCGGAGGTCGTCGCCCGGCGCGCCGTGCCGGCCCTGCTCGAGGCGGCGCGGCGGGCCGGGCAAGGCTCCTTCCTGACGGTGCTGAAGCGGTTTGGTGACGTCCGTTCGCCGGCGCTGCTGTCGTTTCCCCGGCCGGGCTACACGCTGACGCTCGATTTCCCCAACAGGGGTGAAAAGACGCTGCGGCTGCTCGCCGAACTCGACCGCATCACGGTCGAGGCCGGCGGCGCCGTCAATCCCTACCAGGATGCGCGCATCGAGCCCGAAACCTTCGCTG
>NZ_RZSC01000953.1:0-1949 GCF_003998155.1 Mesorhizobium sp. M1E.F.Ca.ET.063.01.1.1 | reverse complement strand
AACCGCAGGTCGTCGGTCGTCTTGCCGCCGATGGCGAAATCGAGGCCCCATTTGTGGAAGATCGCCTCGGCTTCTCTCTCCTTTTCGGGGCGCAGCACCATCAGCATGCGCTCCTGGCTTTCCGACAGCATCATCTCGTAGGCGCTCATGCGCTCCTCGCGCACCGGCACCTTGTCGAGGTCGAGCTCGATGCCGAGGTCGCCCTTGGCGCCCATCTCCACGGCCGAGCAGGTGAGGCCGGCCGCACCCATATCCTGGATGGCGATGACCGCGCCCGAGGCCATCAGCTCGAGGCAGGCCTCCAACAGGCATTTCTCGGTGAAGGGGTCGCCGACCTGCACGGTCGGACGCTTCTCCTCGATCTTGTCGTCGAATTCGGCCGAGGCCATGGTGGCGCCGCCGACGCCGTCGCGCCCGGTCTTGGCGCCGAGATAGACGACCGGCAGGCCGACACCCTTGGCCTGCGACAGGAAGATGGCGTTGGTCTTGGCGAGACCGGCCGCGAAGGCGTTGACCAGGATATTGCCGTTGTAGCGCGGATCGAAATTGACCTCGCCGCCGACCGTCGGCACGCCGAAGGAATTGCCGTAGCCGCCGACGCCCGAAACCACGCCGGCGACCAGATGCCGGGTCTTGGGATGGTCCGGCGCGCCGAAGCGCAGCGCGTTCATCGCCGCGATCGGCCGCGCGCCCATGGTGAAGACGTCGCGCAGGATGCCGCCGACGCCGGTCGCCGCTCCCTGATAGGGCTCGATGTAGGACGGATGGTTGTGGCTCTCCATCTTGAAGACGACGCAGTCGCCGTCGCCGATGTCGACCACACCGGCATTCTCACCCGGTCCCTGTATGACCTGCGGGCCGCTGGTGGGCAGCGTGCGCAGCCATTTCTTGGAGGACTTGTAGGAGCAGTGCTCGTTCCACATCGCCGAGAAGATGCCGAGCTCGGTGAAGCTCGGCTCGCGGCCGACCAGGTCGAGGATGCGCTGATATTCATCGGGCTTCAGCCCGTGCGCGGCGACGAGTTCGGGAGTGATCGGCACGGAATTGGAAATGGTCATGAGCAGCGATTGGTATCCGTGGGAGGGGGATTTTCTGAGTCTCCTCTTATCGCAAGCTTTCGCGCGATACACCCCACCGGATGACGAAAAACGCCGGAAAACCACTGCGTCGGCGACTGCCCGACGGACAGTGCCGGGCGGATCAGGAAAAACTGTCGTAGCCGGCGCGGCCTTCGTCGAGCAGGCGGCGGATGACCGCGACGCCGCCGGCGACATCCTTGCTGTGCCGGGGTTGCGACACGCCGAAGCGGACGCTGTGGAAGACCTGCTCGGAGCGACCGGCCTTGAACTCGTCCTCGTCGTCGATGAGCACGCCTTGCGCCAGGCTGGCATTCTTGAAGGTGCCGGAGAGCCAGGGATCAGGCAAGGTCAGCCAGACGAAGGGCACATTGTCTCTTGTCTTGAAATCGAACCCAGCCAGCGTCTCGCGCACGATATGGAGACGGGCCTGGATTTCGGCAATGCAGCGCTTGCGGATCTCGCCCGCCTGGCCGGATGTCACCAGCCTGGTACCCACCTCCGCCAGCAGGAAAGGCAGGCCGCCGGTCATCATCTTGTGGGCGACGCGGATGCGGTGGCGGTAGGCCGGCGGGCAGGACAGCCAACCGCCACGCACGCCGGCCGCGACCGACTTCGACAGACCGCCGGCGACGATCGTGCGCTCGGGCGCGTACTCGGCAAGCAGCGGCGTCGGATCGTCGGTCAGCTCGCCATAGAGATCGTCCTCGATCAGCACGACATTGTACGCGCGCGCGATGCGCGCGATCGCCTGGCGCCGTTCCGCCGAAAGCGTCACCAGCGTCGGGTTCTTCGCCGTCGGCATCACGAACATCATCTTGGGGTGTTTTTGCGCGCAGACGCGCTCGAAATCGTCGGGGTCGATGCCTCCAT
>NZ_RZSC01000952.1:0-1949 GCF_003998155.1 Mesorhizobium sp. M1E.F.Ca.ET.063.01.1.1 | reverse complement strand
CGGATGCGCCTGAAGATCAGCCGCGACTGCACAGGCGAGCCGCCGGGCGAATTGATCGAAATCGCAACCGCCGGCGCGTCGAAGCCGAACGCCTTCTCGATGAGGCCGGCCGTCGAGGCGAGCGACAGGCTCGGCCGGAACTGGCCGCCGCCGGGCAGGATGGTGCCGTGCAGCCGGATGACGGGAATGGTGACGACTGTCGAGCGCCAGGGTTTCGGCAGCAGTCGGTTGAGGAAGCGTTTCACGAAAGCTTGTCTCCAGAAAGAGGTGCAAGAGCAAGTGAAACCTCATCCTTGCTCCCGGCATGTAGGAATTCGCCAGCCAACGGCAATGCCGCATTGCCGGCCTCTAATCAATCGCCGAACAGCGACGCCAGCCCATTGTTGATCATCTCGGTCCGTTCCGTCGGTTCGTTGCCGGACGGTCCGTGCAAGGTGAGTGGCGGCCGGATCGACAGTTTTCCGCGCGCGCCGAGCATGGCCCTGACGACGATGCGGATCGCCGTGGCGTCCGGGCGCGGGTGGACGCAAAGCATCTCGGCATCGCCGAAGCGGCCATCGATCGCATCGAGGACCGCGACAAGCTGCTCCGGCCGGGCGATCACCGCCAGCCCGCCGCGCGGCTTGACCACTGCGGCGGCACTCCTGATCCAGCGCTCGAACAGTCCGTCCTCCGTGACATGCGCCTCTCTGCGCAGTGCATCCGGCGTGGCGCGATCCTCGGTGGCGTTGAAAGGCGGGTTCATGATCACGAAGTCGAAGGAATTGTCGGCTAGCCCGGTCTCGGCCCGCGCCCGGCCGGTGAGCGTGACGTCGGCCGTCAGCACCGAGGCGCGGTCGCCGATATGCGCATTGCCCGGATGCGCAAGCGTGGCGGCGGCAAACGCCGCCATCTCGGCGGAGCGCTCGACCAGCACAGCCCGCGCCTCAGGGCAGCGCGACAGCACGGCGAGCGCCGCGGCGCCGGCGCCGGCGCCGAAATCGGCGAGCCGGCCGGAAAAGGTGGACGGGACGGCCGCCGCCAGCATCATGGCGTCCATGCCGGCGCGATGGCCTTGCCTCGGCTGCACCAGCCAGAAGCGCCCGCGATGGAAGGCATCGACCGTGTGGGCCGGGGTGTCGGGGGCAAAAGCGGTTGAAGCTGCCATTATTTCCGGCGGATCTCGTTCTCGATGCCGGCATCCTTCAGGATGCGCCGCGCCGCATCGGCCTTGTCCGCATCGACCATGACGCGCCTGGGCAGGATACCGAGCGATCCGTCGAGCACGCTCATGTTCTGGTCGGCGACGAAACAGGCGATGCCGGCGTCGCGCATCAGCGATTCGATGAAGGAAATGACGACGGCGTCATTGGTGCGGACAAGCTCAATCATGGAATGAAAATCGCAGGTTGCGGCGTTCATGTAAACGTTGAGGCAACCCCGCGCCAGGCCTGCCGCGCCAATTCGCCTCTTGCCGTGCCAGGTTGTACCGACCTAGAGTCCTACCGGGATCAGGGTGTTGTCGTGCGCGCGTCAATGAGACGGGAGTGATCGTGGTGGGTGTCGTTCTGAATATCGAAGGCAAGCGGGAACCCGCTTCCATCAAGGATCTCATCGATCTGACGGCAGCCGACATGGGCCGCGTCAACGAACTGATCCTGTCGAAGGCCGGCTCCGACGTCGAGATGATCCCGGAGGTCGCCAATCACCTGATCTCTTCGGGAGGCAAGCGCCTGCGGCCGATGCTGACGCTCGCCGCCGCCCAGATGTTCGGCTATTCGGGCGACGGTCACGTCAAGCTCGCGACGTCGGTCGAGTTCATGCACACCGCGACGCTGCTTCATGACGATGTCGTCGACGAGAGCGCGCTTCGCCGCGGCAAGAAGACGGCGCGCATGATCTGGGGCAACCAGGCAAGCGTGCTGGTCGGCGACTTCCTGCTAGGCCAGGCTTTCCGCATGATGGTCGAG
>NZ_RZSC01000951.1:0-1950 GCF_003998155.1 Mesorhizobium sp. M1E.F.Ca.ET.063.01.1.1 | reverse complement strand
GCGTCATCCGAATGGCCAATGCGGTGCTGCGGACGATGCGCCGCCAAGGCAAGGGCAGGATCGTCAACTTGAGCTCGGTGCAGGGATTCATCCCGGCTCCCTATTTCGCGCTTTATTCGGCGACCAAACATGCCGTTGAAGGCTATTCCGAATCGCTCGATCACGAACTGCGACCGTTCGGAATTCGCGTCGCGTTGGTCGAGCCTGCCTATACCCGTACGTCGTTCGAAGACAATCTCGCCAGGCCGGACCACTTGCTTGAGATCTATGACGCCGCGCGCGCCGGCATGACTATAGCCGTGCGGAAGGCGATGGAAAAAGGCGATGCGCCCGAAGTGGTAGCCAAGGCCGTTTTGGCGGCTGCGACCGATCCCGCTCCGAAGAGGCGCTATGCGGCCGGAAAAATGGCGCGCCAGGTCAGTGTCCTGCGCCGTTTCGTCCCGGCATCCGCATTCGACAAGAGCCTGCGAAAGCAGCTAGGCCTGCCGGCCTGACGTCCAAGCCGGCGGGAGCTTTAGCCGGCGATGGATCGTCGAGGCGCTGCGGCACAGGGGCCGAGGCTTGCCGCGGTTGGAACGACGGCCTTTGAGCTGATGCAGACGCTCGCCCTTGGGGCGCGGCGCGACGAATTCAGGCGAGGCTCCTTAAGCCCTTGTTTGACGCATGTCATTCACCCAAAACCACCGCGCACCTTGGCGACATTCACGCTCAGGCAGCGCTGCCGGTACGGCGCAATGGGCGCGCCGCGGAATCAAAGGCGGCTTTGGCTTCGGCCGAGTTGTCGAAATGCCTTGGTTCGAAGGCAAGCGCATCCCGCATCGGAAGCGCCGCCGAGAAGAGAAAGCCCTGCGCAATCATGCAATCGAGCGACCGCAGGATCAGGCGATCGGCGTCGGTTTCCACTCCCTCCGCCATCACCTCTATTCCCAGCGTTCGCCCGAGATCGATGACCGCTTTGACGAGGGCCTGATCGTCCACGGACCTGGCGAGATCGCGAACGAAGTTCTTGTCGATCTTGATCTTATGGATGCGGCTGTCTTTCAGCGAAACCAGGGTCGAGAAGCCGGTGCCGAAATCATCCAGCACGATCGATATGCCCGCATCCGCCAGGCGCTCCAGCTTTTCATCAACCCTGTCGCGATCCACAGGCGCTTCTTCCGTGATCTCTATCTCGAGCATGGCCGCGGGGACATTCTTCGTCTTCAGGCTGTCCAATATCATGTCATCGACATTGCCTGCCTCGAGCTCGCGCGGCGACAGATTCATCGCGACCCGAAGATCCTGACGCCCATTTCTCACCAGCTCCTCGACCATGGAGCAGCAATTGAGGAATACCGTCTCCGTCAGCAGGGAAAGCAGACCGGTTTCACGCGCCGCGGTGACGATCTCGGGCGGGGGAATGGCCCCATGGACCGGGTGCTGCCACCGCAGCAGCGCTTCGAAGCCGACGACCGCATGGGTATCCAGCCGCACGATGGGCTGGAACCATGAGCAGAGAGCGCCTGCTTCGATCGCCCCGCGCAGATCGCGCTCGATGCAGTGCTTGCGTTCGAGCCCATGGTCGAGTTCGGCATCGAAGAGACAGTATTCGTTCCTGCCGCTGCGCTTGGCCGCGTAAAGCGCGAAATCCGCCCGCAGCAGCATCTCCGTCAATCGCGGTTTGTCCGACACATAGATACCGATCGACGCGCCGACGCGCACCGAATTCAACGCCGGATCCGGATTGGCGATGGCCGCGATGATCGAGGATGCAAGCCCGTCGGTCGAATGCGGAGACCGGTCGGCGGGAAAAAGCAGCACGAACTCGTCGCCGCCGATGCGCGCGATCGTTGCCCCTGTCGGCGCGTGCTTCTCTATCCTGCGCGCGACCCTGACCAGCAGGTCGTCCCCGACATTGTGACCATAGGTGTCGTTGACGGATTTGAAGCCGTCCAAGTCGATCAGCATGGC
>NZ_RZSC01000950.1:0-1952 GCF_003998155.1 Mesorhizobium sp. M1E.F.Ca.ET.063.01.1.1 | reverse complement strand
GCTGGAAACCGAGCACGGCCTGCAGACCGTCGCGGACGCCCGCCATGTAAGGGTTGAGCCCCTGCATGCCGTCAAGCTTCTGGCCCGCGCTTTGCAGCGCTGCGAGCGCCTGGCCCTTGAACTTGTCGAGCTCCACAGCTTCGGCGTCGGCGGGGTTTTCGGTCCAAGCCATCCAGACATCGCCGACGGCAAAATCCTTGAACAGGTCCTTCGCGGTCAGGAACCCCGAGACGTGGTCCCAGTGCTCATGCGTGACAACGAGCACATCGATCCTGCCGCCCGTGTCCTTCTTAAGGTCGGCGACGATGTCGGCGACGAGCGCCGGACCGCCTGTGATCGAGACGTGGATGCCGCAATCGATCAGCATGCGGAACAGCGAGCCATCCGGCTTCGTGAAGGTGAGCAGGTGGCAGTCGCCGATGCCCTGGCAATAGTGCCGGACGGTGACGGCCGACGCATGCGTCGTCGCGGAAGCCGTGGCGTCAACGGGCCTTCTCCTTGCCGCGGGCCTTCTAGACATGGTCGTCGTCTCCGTCGCTGGCATGCAGCAGGGCGAAGGGTTCCGACACCTCGCCGCCGAAATAGAGCGCTCTGAGCGGCGACAGATAGTTTGCCGCCATCGTCCCGGCCTGCCGCTTCTGCCGGTCCGCGCTGCCGGTGTTCTTGATGATCGAGTAGCGGATCTCCTCAAAGCCTTCGCGCGGGTCGATGATGATGGTCGCGCCGCCGCGGAACCAGAAGAAGCCGTTACCCTTGTTCACGCCCTGCGGCGCAGGCGTGCCGTCGACGGCGACGGGTATCCGCTGCTGGATAACGGCGACCACCTCGACGCGGAACGAACCGTCCGGCTCGACCCGCCGCGTCGGCCGTACGCTGTAGATGTCGAAAGTCGTCTCGCCCTTCTTCGGCGCGTGCATGACCGTGCCGTCCTCATTGTAGCGCGGCAGGTCGGGCAGCAGGCCGAACTGCTTGTAGAGGTCCGGGTTGGACGCGAAGGCCTTGTGCATAGCCTTCCACAGCGCGTAGCGGTTCTTGTCATTGAGGGCGAAGATCTCGGCGCGCTTCAGCTTCTGGTTCCAGCCGAGGTCGATCTTGCTCAGCAACCCGCTCAGCCATGGTGGCGAAGGGTCTTCCGGCGCGCTCCAGGCGAGCGTCTCTTCCGAAATGGTCCGCACGTCGCGCGGCAAAAGCTTCCACTTGCGGAAGGATTCCAGGAACGCCAGGCGATAATGGAGCGGATCGTCCGGATAGGCATCGCGGTCGGCAGTGATCAGCGCGCGCAGATACTCGCCGAAGGTGATGTCGACGGCCGGGCAATAATCGAGCGCACGGATGCACATGGTGAGCATCTGTCCGGCGGTCTTGGCAACCTCGTCGGTAAGGCGCTCGACAAGGCTCGGATGCAAGGTGCCTGCCGGCAGGATACCGGTACCGCCGGTGGCAAGCTGGATCAGATCGTCGGTGCGGCGGTCGGCGATGGCGATGAACGCCTGATAGACCGCGAAGACGAGGATCGAGCCGCGGTCATGCGCCTCGAAGGTTTTGTCGTAGTCGAGGTCGGCCATGCCCGAGCCGCCATATTCGCGCAGTGGTCCGGCCCGGCCGCTGCCTTCACCGAATTGCTTGGCGATGCCGGAAAGCAGCGACGCCGCCGACACATCGCCCCTCGCCTTGCCGATCTCGAAACTCACCAGCTCCTTCAGGGTAAAATGCTGGAACAGCGCAACGATGTCGGCAAACGCCTCATGGAAGGCCGGAACGTCCGGATTGGACGCTTCCTGGAAGCGCCGATGCAGCCCGTCGAGCAGCGCATGCGACATCTCATGCGCGATGATGTCGCTGGACAGGCAAGAAAACACCGTCGTCCCAGGTGTGGTGACGTCGCCCTCATTGCTGGTTGCCGGGAAATAGCCGAACAGCAGCGCCTTCTTTTCCGGGCTGTAATAGGCGTT
>NZ_RZSC01000094.1:0-13393 GCF_003998155.1 Mesorhizobium sp. M1E.F.Ca.ET.063.01.1.1 | reverse complement strand
GCGCCAGATCGCTGAGCGGCGCGCGTGGTTCGACCCGCTCGAGTTCCCCCGCGGGCAGTTCGGGTGGCACCACGACCTCTGGATCGATTGCCCGCGAATGGGCCGGGGGCTTCGGCAGCTGCGGAGCGGCCGGCGCCAAAATGGCGGAGGTCGCTGGCTCCTCGGGCGCCGCATCAGCGCCTTGCCCCGGTACCGGATCGATCTGGTCGACCGTGACGACGCTTTCGCTGCCCTTCAGCGAGCGGCCTCCGGCGACGACCATCGCCGCCATTGCCGGAACCGCCACAAGCGCGAGGGCAAGATGGGGGACCCGCACCAGCCCGGACCTACTGGCTGGCCCAGACGATCCGCGCCACCCATTCGACATCGCGCATCGGGATGTCGCGGTCCGGGTGAGCGGGATTGAGCGAGACCAGCACGATCGCCTTGGCGGTCTGCCGATCGAGCACCTTGGCCATGACCTCGCCAGCGGTGGTCTTGACGACGACGCGGTCGCCCTTGCGCGTGGGCGCCCCCGGCTCGACGATCAGCACGTCGCCGTTGCGGTAGAGCGGCAGCATGGAATCGCCCTGGACCTTCAGCGCATAGGATGTTTCCGCCGCCCGCGTCGGAAGCTCCACCAGATCCCAGCCCTGCCCCGAGGGATAGCCGGCATCGTCGAAGAAGCCGCCGGCACCGGCCTGGGCAAAGCCAAGCAGCGGCACGGCCGTGCGCTGCGGCGCGGCGGAGCCGCTGCGACCTTCGACCAGCCCGGTGAATTCATCCAGCGAGGCGCCGGTGGCCTCGATGATCTTGGCCAGAGATTCGGTCGAGGGCCAGCGCGGCCGGCCGTCGGAGGACAGGCGTTTGGATTTGTTGAAGGCGGTCGAATCGAGACCCGCGCGTCTGGCGAGACCTGAAGCGGACAGCGAATAGCGCTCGGCAAGAGCGTCGATTGCAGCCCAGACGCGATCGTGTGAGAGCAAGTTCGCTCTCCCTTTGAAACAGGAAAAAATGCCTCAACGCTGTCTAGCGCGCGGCTGGTTGATTGTCCACTGGCGAAGCGTCGGATCGCCGACAATCAGGCTCGCTTGGCCTGCTCGCGCAGATTCCGGTGCGAGGCCATGAACGCCCGCTCGGCTTCAGTTGGCGGACGCGGCTGCGCGGAACGGCCAAGTGCCGCCACGACCTCGTCGATGCCGAGAAAGCGGCGGCCACGCCGGTCGTAGACGCCGCCGGTGGTCAAGATCAGCGCCGCCGTCTCGCCATTGTCGAGGACGAAGCGGTGCCTGCCGATCACCGAAGTGCCTTCCCAGGTCTCGATCGAGGACACCACCTCGAAGCGTCGCCACAGCCTGATCTCGCGCACATAGGTCACCTGCAGGCCGCCGATCATCGGCGCCCAGCCGTTGCGGCGCGCGAGCGCGACCAGACCGACGCGAAGAAAGACATCGATGCGGCCAAGGTCGGCCAGCATCATATAGCGCGCATTGTTGAGATGGCTGTTGAAATCGATGTCGGTCGGCAGGCAACGGAAGGCCAGCCGACTCTGATCGCCGACCACGTAAGGGCCACGGCTGGACGCCGTGGCCATCATGCGCGCGAGGCGCCCCCAGACATACATGACTGGACGTCAGGCTGCCTTCTTCACCTCGCCCTTCTGATAAGGGTCGAAGCGCTGGTAGAAGGTCTCGCCCTTCTCGGCCATGTCGATGAGCAGCTTGGGCGCCTTGAACTCGGCCCCGTATTTCTTTTGCAGGCCCTTGGCGATCTTGACGAAACGCTTGGCGCCGATGCCGTCGATATAGGAGAGCGCGCCGCCGGTGAAGGGAGCGAAGCCGAAGGCGAGGATCGAACCGACATCGGCCTCCCGAGGATCGGTGACGATGCCTTCTTCCATCACGCGCACCGCTTCCAGGGCGATGGTGACCAGCAGCCGCTCTTTCAGCTCCTCATAGTCGACCTTTTCCGGCTTGAGCTGCGGATAGAGATCCTTGAGGCCCGGCCACAGCTTCTTCTTCGCCGGCTTGGCGGGATAGTCGTAAAAACCCTTGCCGTTCTTGCGGCCGAAGCGGCCATGCGTGTCGACCATGGTGTTGATCAGCGCCATCTGCTTCGGGTCGACGGCCTTCTCGCCGATATCCTTGATGGTCTGCTTCATGATCTTTTGGGCGAGGTCGATCGCCGTCTCGTCGGTCAGCGCCAGCGGCCCGACCGGCATGCCGGCGGCTTTGGCGGCGTTCTCGATCATCGCCGCCGGGACGCCTTCGATCAGCATCTTGTAGGCTTCGGACATGTAGCGGAGCACGCAGCGATTGACGTAGAAGCCGCGTGTGTCGTTGACGACGATCGGCGTCTTCTTGATGGCGCGAACGAAGTCGATCGCGACGGCCAAAGCCTTGTCGCCGGTCTTCTTGCCGAGGATGATCTCGACAAGCATCATCTTGTCGACCGGCGAGAAGAAGTGGATGCCGACAAAATTCTTCGGACGCGCCGAATTCTTCGCCAGCGACGTGATCGGGATGGTCGAGGTGTTGGAGGCGAAGATCGCCGAGGACTTCAGCACCGCTTCCGCCTTCTCGGTGGCGAGCTTCTTGACCGCCGAATCCTCGAAGACGGCCTCGACGACGAGATCGCAGCCGGCGAGGTCGGCATAGTCGGCCGTCGGCGTGATCAGCGAGAGCAGCTTGTCCTTGTCCTCCGGCTTGGCGCGCCCCTTCTTCACCTGATCAGCCATCAGGCTGTCGGAATGCGCCTTACCCTTCTCGGCCGACTCCATGTCGCGGTCGAGCAGCACGACCGGAATACCGGCCTTGGCCGTGACATAGGCGATACCGGCGCCCATGAAGCCGGCGCCGAGGATGCCGATCTTCTTGAACTTGGTATCGGGCACGCCGGCCGGGCGGCGGGCGCCCTTGTTCAGTTCCTGCAGCGACACGAACAGCGAGCGGATCATCGCCGCCGCTTCCTTGGTCTGCATGATCTCGGTGAAATAGCGCTGCTCGATCTTGAGCGCGGTATCGAAGGGCACCAGCAGGCCTTCATAGACGCATTTCAGGATCGCGGCCGCGGCCGGATAATTGCCATAGGTCTCGCGACGCAAGATGGCGATGGCCGGCGGCCAGAGATTGGCGCCGGCGGCCGAATAGATCGGACCGCCGGGCAGCTTGAAGCCCTTCTCGTCCCAGGGCGCAACCGGCTTCAGCCCGTTCCTGATCATCACCTTGGCGGTCTCGATCAGCTTCTTCGGCTCAGCGATCTCATGGATCAGGCCCATCGACTTCGCCTTCTGCGGTGTGAGATTCTGGCCGGTGGTCAGCATCTGCAGCGCCTGCTGCTGGTCGGTCAGCCGCGGCACGCGCTGGGTGCCGCCGGCGCCGGGGAAGATGCCGATCTTTACCTCGGGGAGCGCCATCTTCACCTTGTCGGAATCGGCGGCGACGCGGCCGTGGCAGGCGAGCGACATTTCGAAGGCGCCGCCCATGCAGGTGCCGTTGATCGCCGACACCCACGGCTTGCCGCAGGTCTCGATCTTGCGGAACAGGCCGGTCATATAGCCGGCATTGTCGAACAGCGCCTTGGTCGCCTTCTCGAGGTCCTTCTCCTTGTCGACGGCGAAGGTGGCGAGCATCTTCTGCAGCATGGTGATGTCGGCGCCGCCGGAAAAGCTGTCCTTGCCGGAAGTGATCACCGCGCCCTTGATGGCGGCGTCACCGGCAACCTTGTCGACGATAGAATTGAGCTCGAGCATCGCTTCTTCGGTGAAGACGTTCATCGAGCGGCCCGGCATGTCCCAGGTGATAAGCGCGATGCCGTCGGCGTCCACGTCGAGGGTGAAATTGGTGTAGCTCATCTTCTTCTCTCCCCGTCAGACGCGTTCGATGATGGTGGCGGTGCCCATGCCGGCGCCGATGCAGAGCGTGACCAATGCGGTGTTCAGGTCGCGGCGTTCCAACTCGTCCAGCACGGTGCCCAGGATCATCGCGCCGGTGGCGCCGAGCGGATGGCCCATGGCGATCGCGCCGCCGTTGACGTTGATCTGGTCGTGCGGAATGTCGAAGGCCTGCATGTAGCGCAGCACAACGGAAGCGAAGGCCTCGTTGAGCTCGAACAGGTCGATGTCCGACAGCTTCATCTTGGCGCGCTTCAGGAGCTTCTCGGTGACGTCGACCGGACCGGTCAGCATCAGCACCGGCTCGGAGCCGATATTGGCGAAAGCGCGGATGCGCGCGCGCGGCTTCAGCCCCATCGCCTTGCCGGCCTTCTTCGAGCCGAGCAGCACGGCGGCGGCGCCGTCGACGATGCCCGAGGAATTGCCGGCATGGTGGACGTGGTTGACCTCTTCGACTTCCGGATGCTTCTGCACGGCCACCGCATCGAAGCCGCCCATCTCGCCTGGCATGACGAAGGACGGATTGAGCGAAGCGAGCGACTGCATGTCGGTCGAAGGCCGCATGTGCTCGTCATGATCGAGGATGGTGAGGCCGTTCTGGTCCTTGATCGAGATCACCGAATTCTTGAAGCGGCCCTCTTCCCAGGCCTTGGCGGCGCGCTTCTGGCTCTCGACGGCGTAGGCGTCGACATCGTCGCGGCTGAAACCGTACTTCGTGGCGATCAGGTCGGCCGAGATGCCCTGCGGCACGAACCAGCCAGGCAGGCCGACCGACGGGTCCATGAACCAGGAGCCGCCGGACATGCCCATGCCGACACGCGACATGGATTCGACGCCGCCGGCGATCACGATCTCGTCCGCCCCTTGCGCGATCTTGGCGGCGCCGAAATTGATGGCGTCGAGACCGGATGCGCAGAAGCGCGAGATCTGCATGCCCGGTGCCTTGGTGTCGTAGCCGGCCTCGAAGGCCGCGGCGCGCGGAATGACCGAGCCGGCCTCGCCGACCGGATCGACGCAGCCGAAGATGATGTCGTCGACATTGCCGGTGTCGAGCCCGTTGCGGTCGCGCAGCGCCTCAAGCGTCTTCGCCGCGAGCCGCACCGCCGGCACCTCGTGCAGCGAGCCATCCTTCTTGCCCCTGCCGCGCGGCGTGCGCACGGCGTCATAGACGTAAGCTTCGGCCATTTTCGTGCTCCTTGGGTTTGCCGGTCGCCGCGCTCAGAGGGAGCGGCCGATCAGCAATTTCATGATCTCGTTGGTGCCGCCGTAGATGCGCTGGACGCGGGCGTCGCGGTACATGCGGGCGATCGGATATTCGTTCATGTAGCCATAGCCGCCATGCAGTTGAAGGCATTCGTCGACGACTTTGCCCTGCAGGTCGGAGAGCCAGTACTTCGCCATCGAGGCCGTGACCGGATCGAGGCCGCCATCGATGTGGCGCGCGACGCAGTCATTGTAGAAGACGCGGCCAATCGTAGCTTCGGTCTTGAGCTCGGCCAGCTTGAACTGCGTGTTCTGGAAATCGATGATCGCCTTGCCGAAGGCCTTGCGCTCCTTGACGTAGTCGATGGTGATCGCCAGCGCCCGCTCGACCATGGCGATCGCCCCGGTGCCGATCTGCAGCCGCTCCTGCGGCAATTGCTGCATCAGTTGGACGAAGCCCTTGCCCTCCTCATGGCCAAGCAGGTTTGAGGTCGGCACGCGCACGTGGTTGAAGAACAGCTCGGACGTGTCGTTGGCCTTCAACCCTATTTTGTCGAGGTTGCGGCCGCGCTGAAAACCTTCGACCTCGTCGGTCTCGACGACGATCAGCGAGGTGCCCTTGGCGCCCTTGTCCGGATCGGTCTTGGTGACGACGATGATCAGATTGGCGAGCTGGCCATTGGTGATGAAGGTCTTGGAGCCGCTGATCTTGTAGTGGTTGCCGTCCTTCTCGGCGCGCGTCTTGACGCCCTGCAGGTCCGAGCCGGCGCCGGGCTCGGTCATCGCGATGGCGCCGATCAGCTCGCCGGTCGCGAGTTTCGGCAGCCACTTCTGTTTCTGCTCCTTGGAGCCGTAATGCAGGATGTAAGGGGCAACGATCGAGTTGTGCAGGCCGATGCCGAAGCCGTCGACGCCAACATGGCCGATCGCTTCGATTATGGCGCTCTCATGCGCGAAGGTGCCGCCCGAGCCGCCGTATTTCTCCGGCATCGAGGCGCAGAGCAGGCCGGCAGCACCCGCCTTCAGCCAGCTCTCGCGGTCGAACATCTCGTTCTTCTCGAACTCGTCGTAGCGCGGCGCGATCTCCTCCGACATGAAGCGGACCGCCATGTCGTAGAGCATGCCGACCTCGTCCGCCGCCCAGGCGGGCTTCGGCAAGCCAAGAATTTCGGCGGGGTTGGTCATGCTCTTCTCCTCACAAGGCATGTCATCAGAGACGGGGTCGGCGCGCTACCGCGGGAGACCCCTCCAGGCCCTTCGGGCCACCCTCCCCTCAAGGGGGAGGGGACGCCGGGCATTTCTAGAACGCTTCGGCCGGCAGCGCCATCAGCGTGTCGGCGCCACTGGAGATGCGGGCAAGCCTCGTCGCCGTTTCCGGCATGATCCGCTCCATGAAGAAGCGCGCCGTCACCAGCTTGGCGTCATAGAACGACGCTGCCCCATTGGCGCCTTCGGCGAGCTTGGTTTGGGCAGCCTTGGCCATCTGGCCCCACATATAGCCCAGCGCGACCAGGCCGAAGAGATGCATGTAGTCGGTCGAGGCGGCGCCAGCATTGTCGGGCTTGGCCATGCCGTTCTGCAGCAGCCACATGGTGGCCGCCTGCAGGTCGTTGAGGCCCTTCTTAAGCGCCTTGGTGAAGGACGCTATCTTCTCGTCCGCCCGGTTCTCCTCGCAGAACTCGCCGACCTCCTTGAAGAAGGCCTGCACCGCGCGACCGCCATTTAGCGCGAGCTTGCGGCCGACGAGGTCGAGCGCCTGGATGCCGTTGGCGCCCTCATAGATCATGGCGATGCGGGCATCGCGCACGAACTGGCTCATGCCGTGCTCTTCGATATAGCCATGGCCGCCGAACACCTGCTGCGCCATCACGGCGTGGTCGAAGCCCTTGTCGGTCAGCACGCCCTTGACCACCGGCGTCATCAGACCGGTGTAGTCGTCGGCCGCCTGGCGATCCTTGTCGTCGCCGGAGCGGTGCGCAACGTCCGACTTGATCGCCGTCCACAGCGCCAGCGCGCGGCCACCCTCGTTGAACGCCTTCATGGTCATCAGCGAGCGGCGGATATCGGGATGGACGATGATCGGGTCGGCCTTCTTGTCAGGCGCCTTGGCGCCGGACAGCGACCGGCCCTGGAGACGGTCCTTGGCGTAGGAGACGGCGTTCTGATAGGCGATCTCGGAGACCGAAAGCCCCTGCAGGCCGACACCGAGCCGGGCTTCGTTCATCATCGTGAACATGGCCTTCAGGCCGCCGTTCAACTCGCCGAGCAGCGTGCCTTCGGCCTCGTCATAATTCATGACGCAGGTCGAATTGCCGTGGATGCCCATCTTCTCCTCGATCGAGCCGCAGGAGAGCGTGTTGCGCTCGCCGGGATTGCCCGAGGCATCGAGCTTGAATTTCGGCACGATGAACAGCGAGATGCCCTTGACGCCTTCCGGCGCGCCCTCGGCACGGGCCAGCACCAGATGGACGATGTTGTCCGCCATGTCGTGCTCGCCGGCGGAGATGAAGATCTTCTGACCGGAAATCTTGTAGGTGCCGTCGCCATTCGGCATCGCCTTGGTGCGCAGCAGGCCGAGGTCGGTCCCGCAATGCGGCTCGGTGAGGTTCATGGTGCCGGTCCAAGCGCCCTCGATCAGCCTGGGCAGCCAGGTGGCCTTCTGCTCGTCGGTGCCGTGCGTGACGATAGCCGCGATAGCGCCCTGCGTGAGGCCGGGATACATCATCAGCGCCATGTTGGCCGAGACCATGTATTCGGAGACCGCGGTGTGGACCGTGTAAGGCAGGCCCTGGCCGCCGAACTCGGCGGGCGCGGCCAACCCCATCCAGCCGCCCTCGCGATACTGGTCGAAGGCATCCTTGAAGCCCTTGGGCGTCGTTACCGAGCCGTCGTCATGACGCGCGCAGCCTTCCATGTCGCCGACGCGGTTCAGCGGATGCATGACGTTCTCGGCAAGCTTCGCGCCTTCGGCAAGGATCGCCTCGACCACGTCGGGCGTAGCATCCGAGAAGCCTGGCAGATTGGAATAGCGCTGATAGCCGAGCACGTCGTTGAGCACGAACAGCGTGTCCTGGACGGGCGCCCTGTAGATCGTCATGTCTTCCTCCACCCTTGCGGTCCTGGCCAGCCAGCAAGTTCCCGATCCAGGTCCGGATGGGAGGCCGAGCCAATGTCGACGCCCCGATAGCAAAAATTGACGTTTGCGTAAACGTCAATCTTGTCGCAGCCGGAAGATTTTTGGTGAGCGGGCGCATGCAAGGCAACAAAAAAGCCGCGCGGCCATGGCTGCGCGGCTATTGCTTTTGGCTAGTCGCCGTTGCGGCGCGAAATGATCAACCGGCGGCGCTTGCCTGTGGCGCGGCCCGTTCGGCAAGCATCTGGCGCACCGACGTCATCGAATTGCTCAGCTCGTTGATGGCGTCCTCGATCAACGCCCGCTGCTTCTGCAGGCGGGCAAGCTGCTTCTCGGACTTGTCGAGCGCCAGCCGCAACTGCTTGGTGTTGGAGCCGGTCGGATCGTAGAGGTCCATCATCTGCTTGACGTCGCGCAGCGAGAACCCGACCTTGCGGCCGAGCAGGATCAGCTTCAGCCGAGCCTTGTCGCGACGCGTGTAAAGACGGGTGGAGCCGTCGCGCTTCGGATTGAGGAGGCCCTTGTCCTCGTAGAAACGGAGCGTGCGCAAGGTCACGCCGTATTTCTTGGCCATCTCGCCGATGCGGACGAATTCCTCACCGGCCTCGGCCGGTAGGTGATTGCTATTGGCCGCGGCTTCGCCGGGCGAAACAAGTTTCATGGTCACTGGCTTTCCCCTGATGGCGTCGCGGTCCCGGACCAAGCGTCGCCTGAGTGGAAGCGGGGGCGTGCTTCCAATCGTGGTTTCGACAAATCAATCGCAAGAGGCACGGCTTCGCACCTTTTACGTTTACGTCAATTCTATACCGACAGCCGGCAGGTGACGCAAGGGCGTTGTCGGAACGGAACTTTATGCCGCACCCCGGATGCCCGGCTGGCCAGGCGGCTCAGGATTTGCCCGACTTCTTAAGCTTGGTTAACGCCTTGTTTACCACGTTGGGCGAAATGTGCGCATGTCGGTCATCCGTGTTTATCCTGTAGCGAATTTTTCACGGTTTTTCGAGGCGTGGGTGAAAACCCGGGAAGCCCGTCTTCCTCCGCAGCAGAACCGAGCGGCCGCCTTCGTTCCCGGCAGGACTTTGGGAAACCGGCCGCGGCCGGTCATTCTGAACACGGGCGCATCGATGAACAGCAAGCGGTCCTATCTCGATACACTCAACGCCGGCAGACAACGCCGGCCACACACCTCGCTGGAGGATCTGAACCGCTCGCTTGAGACGCTGGAGCAGCGGTTGGAACGGACCCGCACCGACACGCCCGAACGCCCGGATCCGCGGCGGCCGGCCGCCGAGCCACGCTACGCCGCCGCGCAACCTTATGGGCAGTCTCGCTGGTACGAAGACCCCTACTCAACGCAGAGCGAAAAAAATCGGGGACCGCAAAACCAGGCACCCTCCGGCCTTGGCCCCAACTATCAGGCCATTGCCCGCGACATCGACCGGGTGCGCGGGCAGGAGGACGGCGTCGCGATGGTGGGCAAGATCGCCGTCGAATTGCGCGGCCTGCGCGAGGAACTGCGCCATCAGATGACCGCCGGCCTGCAGCGCGAATTCGACGCGCTGCGCCAGGATATCGATCGCGCCATGCAGGCGGCGAGTCAGCATGGCGCTCGCGCCGACAAGAGCAGCGCCGAGCTCGGCCTCGAGTTCGAGCGGCTCTCCGGCGCCATCCACACGCTCGCCGAAAAGAGTGACGACCGCAGCGTCAACCTGTTGCGGCTCGAGCTGGAGCAGGTCAAGGCGGCGCTCGATACGCTGGCGCGAGAGGAAAGCGTGCGGGCCGTCGACCGCCGCTGGGACGATTTCGACCGCCGCTGGAGCGCCTTCGAGGATCGCGTCGACGCCGACCAGCGCCAGCGTGCCGAGGGGCCCAACCTTTCGGCACTCACCGACCGGCTGGAGCAGATCAGCAGCGCGGTCAACAACCTGCCGCAATCGCTGTCGCTCGGCTCGCTGGAGGAAAAGGTGCGCACGCTTGCCGGCGCGGTCGACCGCTTCGCCAGCCAGCAGACCATGCGCGGCGGCGAGACGCTCGCCATGATCGACGAGCGGCTGGACGAGATCTCGCGCGCCATCGTCGCCTCGACGGTGGCGGCGCAAGCCAATGCCTTCGATCCCGAAACCTTTGGGCGGATCGAGAAGCGCATGGCCTCGCTGGCGCAGCAGATCGAGGAAGTCGCGCAGGCGCGGCCCGGCGCCGAGGTCATCGACCGCCTCAATCTTCTGTCCAGCCGGGTGGACGAGCTCGCCGGCCGCACCAACCTGCCGGAGCAGGCGATGGAGCGTCTCGGCAAGCAGATCGCTTTGATCACCGACAGAATAGACCGGGCGCCGGTGATGCCCGACGCCGACCATATCTTCCAGGGCCTGGAGCAGCGCTTCGACGCGCTGTCGACGCTGCTGGAGCGCCGCCAGGGCGATGCGATCGAGCAGGGCAACATGCTGTTCCGCGAACTCGAGCGGCGGCTGGACGAAGTCGCCGACAGGCTCGACCAGCGCATGCAGCAGGATGACAGCACCGGCATCATGGAGGCGATCGACGCCCGCTTCACCGCGCTTGCCAAGCGCATCGAGACGCGCACGCCAGATCCCGCCAACGATATGGCGATCCGCGGCCTGGAAAGCCGGCTCGAAGACATTTCCAGCCGGCTGGAATCGTCTGCCGCGCAGGTCGCCGGCATCGATCCGGCGCTGATCCGCAGCCTGGAATCGCAGGTGACCGCCCTTTCGGCGCATCTTTCCAGGCCAAGCGCGCCGCTGCCCGACTTCGAGGACATCAGCCCGCGCCTCAACGAGATCGAGAAGTCGCTGGCCGGCACGCGCGATTCCATCCTCAGCGTCGCGCGCGAGGCGGCGGAGAACGCCGTCAGGTCGCTGGCCGAATCGAGCTCCAGCACGGCCGCTTCCAATGCGGTCGCCGTGGGCGGGCTCGCACAGGACCTGAAGACGCTCGAAGCGCTCACCCGCCGTTCGGACGAGCGCAATTCACGGACCTTCGAGGCCATCCACGACACGCTGCTCAAGATCGTCGACCGGTTAGGCTCGCTGGAGGCCGAAGGTCCCAGCGAAGCGGTCAGCGAACTCGTCGACCCGCAGCCCGTCGGCAAGCGGGCCCGCGCCGGCAAGATCGCGGTGCAGGACGCACCGTCGATGGATATCGACCAGCCGCTGCCCTTGAGCGGAGACATCGCCGATCTCGACGCGCGCACCGCCTCCATCCTACGCACCGAGCCTGTTCCGCGGGACGAGCCTGTTACGCGCGACGAGCCTGGCCCGCGTACGCCCGCCGAGGCCGCTGCCGCTGCCGCCATGGCCGCGCTTGGGTCGGACGCGATCGGCGAGAGGGCCGAGAAAACCGGTCGCAAGAAGTCGATGTTCAGCGGGCTGGCGCGCGCCTTCAAGGGCAAGAAGGACGCGGACACGCCGCCGCTTGCCGGTTCGGCGCCGGCTGGCGACATTCCGACGGTTGACATCGACGAACCGCTGGATCCCAAAGCGGCCAACCGGCCGCTGGAGCCGGGCTCGGGCGCGCCGGACCTCAATGCCATCATGAAACGTGTGCGCGACGAGCGCGGCAACCAGCCGGCCAGGCGCAGCGAGACCGACGCCGCCAAATCCGATTTTATTGCGGCCGCCCGCCGCGCGGCGCAGGCCGCCGCCGCGGAAGCCGACGCGCTGAAGCGGCAGTCGACGATGACCGGTCCGGTGAAGGCGCTGAGGATCGGCGATCTGCTCAAGGCGCGACGCAAGCCGATCCTGATGGCTGCGGCCGCGATCATGATGGCGCTGGCCGGCCTGCAGCTCGGCAAAGCCTTCTTCTCCGACCCGGCGCCGGTCGCCAGCAACGACGTCGCGCCGGTCGTCTCCACACAGTCGGTCGAAACCGCTTCGCTCAATGCCGCTGGCGCGCCGAAGACCGAGACGGACGCCGCGAAGCCCGAGAGCGCACCGGCCCGCGCCGTCAGGCAGGCCGAGCCCTTGAAGGACGATCCGGCGCCGCAGGCCGCCGCTCAGCCGTCCGGTCCCGAGATGCCTGCCGCCGCGGCGCTAGGCGAGCCGGCGCCTGCCCCGATGGCGCTTGCCGCGCCCGCCCAGCCTGTGCCAGCGCCGATGGCTTCGACCATGCCGTCCGAGCCGGTCGCCCCGGCCGCGAACGCGCCGGCCATGGACACGGATACGGATGCGCAGCCCACGACCAGCGCACCGGCTGCGGCGAGCGCTCCGGCAACCGGCACGCCTTCGGCCAGCACGCCGGCAACCACGTCCGCCGACACCACGGGCACCGTCCCGCCGGCCACCAGCCAGACCGCAATTTCGGCCGCCAAGATCGACATCCCGGCCGACATCGGCCCGGTGGCGCTGCACGACGCAGCCGCGGGCGGCGACGCCAAGGCGCTGTTCGAGATCGGCTCGCGCTATGCGGAATCGCGCGGTGTGAAGGAAGACATGGCGGCGGCCGCCAAATGGTACGAGAAGTCGGCCGAACTGGGCTTCGCGCCGGCCGAATACCGCATCGGCAATTTCTATGAGAAGGGCATCGGCGTCGCGCGCGACGTCAAGAAGGCCAAGACCTACTACCAGCTTGCCGCCGAGCAGGGCAACGCCAGCGCCATGCACAATCTGGCGGTGCTGTTCGCCATGGCCGCAGACGGCGTGACCGACAATGAATCGGCGGCGCACTGGTTCCAGGAGGCGGCGGACCTCGGCGTCAAGGACAGCCAGTTCAATCTCGGCATCCTTTCGGCCAAGGGCGTCGGCATGAAGCAGAACCTGGAGGAGTCCTACAAGTGGTTCGCGCTCGTCGCCAAGACCGGCGACAAGGACGCCGCCGCCAAGCGTGACGAGATCGCCAATGCGCTCAGACCCGAGCAGCTCGAGCGGGCCCGCGCCGCCACGGAACTGTGGAAGGCAAAGCCGCTCAACGCGGCCGCCAACTCGGCCGATGTTCCGGAATCGTGGCAGGACAACACGCCGCAGACGACCGCCGGCATCGACATGACGAAGGCGGTGAAGAACATCCAGCTGATCCTCAACAAGAACGGCTATGAGGCCGGCGGCGCCGATGGCGTGATGGGCGGCAAGACCAAGAGCGCCATCATGGCCTTCCAGACCGACAACAAGATGAAGCCGACCGGGGAAATCGACGCACCGCTCGTCAAGGCGCTGCTGGCGCACAAATAACGGCAG
>NZ_RZSC01000949.1:0-1957 GCF_003998155.1 Mesorhizobium sp. M1E.F.Ca.ET.063.01.1.1 | reverse complement strand
GACATGGCCGAGGACGATGCGCGGCGGGACGTTTCGGTGCGCGCTTCGCTTCTGCCCGAGGACATGCAGGGCGTGTTCATGATGATCGCGAGGGCGGCAAAGGAAGGCTGGCCCTGCCCGAGCGACGCGGCGATCGCCCGCGCCTATGGTTCCCACTCCTTGCGTCGTGCGCGGCGGCTGCTCGACTACATCGAGGAGCAAGGCCTCATCGTCTGCCAGGTCGACGGTGCGGGCCGTCGCACGGTGACGCTGGTCGAGCTCGCCTGGGCAACAGCGCCGGGCGATCCGAATGCTGGAGAGCAGGACAGTTCAGCCGCGTGACGAACCGAGGTTGAATCGATCTAGGCTTCGATAGACTGGCGCCCTCGGCATGGCATTCATGTCTGCAACTCGATGATGCGGGCGTCGCGAAGCGGCGTGCGATGGGTGGAGACGACGACGATCCGGTCATCGAGGTGGGCGAGCAGCCGCTCAAGAATGCGCTCACCCTGCGCGTCGTCGAGATGCTCCGTCGGCTCGTCGAGCAGCACGAGCGGCCGTGACGACAGCCAGGCGCGCGCGAGGTTGATGCGCTGCACCTCGCCCAGCGAGAACCTGTCCTGCCTGATCCAGGCATCAAGCCCGCCGGCCTCGCGGATGCGGCCGTCCATCTCGACAGCTTCGAGCGCGCGCCAGAGCGCGGCATCCGCAGCGTCGGCGGCAAAGAGGTTGGCGCGGACGGTGTCTTCCAGGATGACCGCGTCGTGCAGGACGAGCGCTGAAAGCGCCCGCCGCTCGCTTGCGGACAGGATGCGGTCGTCCGCGGCAAAACCATCCTCGCCGATCCAGCCTGCGATCTGCTTGAGCAGGCTGGTCTTGCCCGAACCGCTTGCCCCGACAAGCATCGTCGGCCGCCCCCTTTCGAAGAGCAGAGCGACCAGCGTTCCAATCGCCCGTCCGTCGGGCGCGCGGCGCTGCAACCCGCCGTGGAGCAGCAGGCGCGGCTCGAGCGGCCGCAGCGTGGACACACGCCTGCCATCCGAAGCGTCTCTCGTCCACCGATCGATCTCGGCCCGTGCCGCGTTGCGGCGCATCACGGCGACCAGCATGCGCGACGCGCCGTTCACGGCTTCGCCCAGCGCCAGCCAGGAGAAGGCAAGCAGCATGGGCATCAGCAGCTCCGAGCCTTGCCGCCCTGCATGCCAGGCCGCAGCCATGACGCTGATGCCTGCGACCGGGCCGAAGGTCGCGCCGATCATGTCCAGCCGGGCCTGAAGCCGACGGAGCGCAAGCAATTCGCCGTCGGCGCTGGAGAGCGCGGCGAGGGCGGCAGCGCACTCGCGGTTCCACGCGCACTCAGCCTTGAGCGGAACGGCTGACGCCATGGTCGCTCCAAGCCGGCTTGCGCCCCCGCGGCGCAGCGACCTGGCGCGGTCCCATCCCATGGCGCCAGCCTTGGCCATCCGATTCCCTGCGAACAGGATGGCGACCAGCAAGAGGATGATCGGCAAGAGAGACAGCGGCGCGAGCATCGCCGACCCGGCAATCAGGGCGGCGAGGCCGCATGCGAGCGTCAGCGCCGGCAGTCCGGCGCGCAGCCGGGCGTAGTCCAGGTCCTCGACGTCGTCGAGATAGTCGGCAAGACGGGCGTCATCGCCGAGCTGCCATCCTGCCCGGCGCACGGCGGGCGCCGACGCCATCGCGGCGAAGAGCTCGACGCGATGCGCAACCTGGTCCGCAAGCGCCGCCCGGTGACCCGTCAGACGCTCGCCGTAGCGGGCGGCGGTGCGGCCGATAGCGAACAGCCTGATGAAGGCCGCCGGCATGTGAAAGTTGAAGGTCAAGGCTGCGGCCGAGAGGCCGGCGATCGCCACCGAGCCCAGCAGCCATGCGGAAACACCGCCCAGCAATATGGCGCAGGCCAGCGCCGCAAACGCGAAGCCGGTCGCCAGTCGCCACGACGTCCGGCTTGAGGATT
>NZ_RZSC01000948.1:0-1963 GCF_003998155.1 Mesorhizobium sp. M1E.F.Ca.ET.063.01.1.1 | reverse complement strand
CGCCCGGAGGACGAAAATGTGGTCATGATGTCACCTACGCGTCAAAGGCCCGAAGGCCGGGATGGCGCGTTGGCTGACGTGAACGCCTACGGCCGCTCAACGAGCAGCGTGAGTAGTTGGTCTGCTTGTGCCGGGTTTTGGTCAGCCGAGCCGCATCGACAGTTCCACGTCGTCGCCGAACGACGTCGACAAGTAGTCGCCTGTCGGCGAGCGCACCCGCTCCAGATATTCGGGAGAGAAGTCGGCGTTGTCGGCGATGACCAGCGCGCCTGGCCTCAGTCGGCTCTCGACCAGGCTAAGGATCTCCGGATAGAGCGCCTTGGCGCCGTCAAGCAGCAGGAGGTCTATCCGGTCCGGCAGGTCCCTGGCCAGCGTCTCCAGCGCGTCGCCTTCGCGGATCTCGACAAGATCGAGAAGGCCGCCGTCGGCGAGATTGGCCTTGGCGCGTACCACCTTGGAGGGCTCGAACTCCGTCGTGATAAGGCGGCCGCCGCCATTGTCCCTGAGCGCCGCGGCAAGGTAGAGCGTCGAGATGCCGAACGAGGTGCCGAACTCGACGATGATGCGCGCGCCGGTGCTGCGCGCCAGCATGTAAAGCAGCGTGCCGGTCTCCGGCGAAACCGCGAGCCAGAGGTCCTTCAGGCTGCCGTAGAAATTGAGATATTCGGTCTTGCTGCCGAGGAGGCGCGCCCGTTCCTCCCGCGAGTACTGGACTATCGCGGGGCTGGTCGCCGCGGCGGCTTCGTTGAACAGGCGGGCGAGCAGCGGCGCGAGCGGGGTTCCGGTAAGGGTCGTCATGGCTGTCTCCAGTCGGGAACAAATGCTTTCTTGTGTCGTCCGAAAAAATACGAATAATCCTTCAGGTTTCCAATTCGCATTCCCGAGCGCGGCCATGATCCAACGCCCAAGCCCTTCAATTTCCACCCGAAAACAGCCCAAACAGGCCCGCGCGACGGAGCTCGTCGCGGCGATTCTGCAGGCAGCTGCTCAGGTTTTGGCGAGCGAAGGCGCGCAGCGTTTCACCACCACGCGCGTGGCCGAGAAGGCCGGCGTCAGCGTCGGCTCGCTCTATCAATATTTCCCCAACAAGGCGGCGCTTCTCTTCCGGCTGCAGAGCGACGAATGGCGGCAGACGACCGATCTTTTGTGTGACATCCTCGAGGATGTCGAAATCCCGCCGCTGGAACGGATACGCACGCTGGTGCATGCCTTCATCCGCTCCGAATGCGACGAGGCGGCGGTTCGTGGTGCGCTGGACGATGCAGCACCCCTCTATCGCGACGCGCCCGAGGCGCAGGAGGCAAGGGCCACGGCGAACGGCACGGTTGAGGCCTTCATGCGAGAGACGCTGCCCGAAGCCGCGGATGATGCCCGCGCCATGGCCGGCCAACTGATCATAAAAACTCTCAGCGCCATGGGGGCCGACTTTTCGGAAAACCCGCGAACAGAGGCTGAGATCGAAGATTATTCCGACGCCCTTGCCGACATGTTCTGTGCCTATCTCAGGAGTCTGGGGCACCAAGGATAGGCAGGAAGAGGATCACTCCGCCGCCGGCGCCAGCGCCCTGACCCTTGCCATCATCGAGCGCAGCACGGCCGGCTTCAGCGGCTTGTTGACCACCGGAACGTCGAGCCGGCCCGCAGCAGTGCGCACCTCGCTGGAACGGTCGGCGGTGACCAGCACACAAGGCAGGTCCTGGCCATAGGCGGCGCGCAGCTTGGCGATCGCGTCGAGCCCGGTGCCGCCGTCGAGATGGTAGTCGGCAAGCACGATATCGGGCCTTCGCGCGCCCGGCCGCAGCAGATCGTCCGATCCGGAGGCCGTCTCGACGCTGCAGCCCCAACCCTCGAGCAGCAGCCGCATGCCATCGAGGATGCGCGCGTCGTTGTCGATGCACAGCACGTTCAGCCCGGCAAGCGTGGAGGCCGCGCGTGCCGGCGGCTTCCCGACCTCGCGCGGTGG
>NZ_RZSC01000947.1:0-1971 GCF_003998155.1 Mesorhizobium sp. M1E.F.Ca.ET.063.01.1.1 | reverse complement strand
CTCAATATCCGAGCGCCAGCCCGTCCTTGCGCGGATCGGAGGCGCCGGTCAGCGTGCCTTTTTCCCAATCGATGAATACAGCCTGACCGCCGCCAAGCGGATGGTCTGGCTCGACAACGCGATGGCCCCGGTGACGCAGGCCCTCGACGGCATCTGCGCGCACGCTGCGCTCGGCCTCGACGACATCGTGGTTGTAGAAGACGCGCGGCGCGTCCAGCGCCTGCTGCGGGTCCATGCCGAAGTCGATCATGTTGGTCAAAAGATGCACATGGCCGAACGGCTGGTAGCCGCCGCCCATGACGCCGAACGGCATCACCGCGCGGCCATTCCTTGTCATCATGCCCGGCATGATCGTGTGCATCGGCCGCTTGCCCGGCGCTATTGCATTCGGGTGCTTGGGATCGAGCCGGAAGCTGGTGCCGCGATTCTGCAGCACGACGCCGGTCTTGGGGCCGACGACGCCGCTGCCGAAGGAATAGTAGGTCGAGTTGATGAAGCTCACCGCGTTCAAGTCGCGGTCGATGACGGAGATGTAGACCGTGTCGCTGCCCGGCAAATCGACGCGCGGCAAATGCGTCATGGCGCGCTCGCGGTCGATCGCGACGCGCAGCCGGTCGGCATAGGCAGCGGAGAGAAGCTCCTTCACCGGCACCGCGACGTAATCCTGGTCGGCAATCAGATTGTCGCGATCGCGATAGGCCAGCCGCCCGGCCTCGATCTCCAGATGCAGGCGCTCTGCGCCATTCGGATCGAGCGCGCCAAGATCGAAGCCGGAGAGCACGTTCAGCATCAGGAGCGCGGTGAGGCCCTGGTTGTTCGGCGGCATCTGATGGATGTCATAGCCGCGATAGGATGTACGGACCGGCGGTTTGTAGTCGCCCTTCGTTGCAGCGAAATCGTCCAGCGTATGCAGTCCGCCAAGTACACGAAGCCGCCCGACCAAATCCTCCGCGACTTCGCCTTTGTAGAAGCCGGCGCGGCCTTTTTGGGCGATGATGCGCAGCGTCTCCGCCAGTTCCGGCTGGCGATGGATATCGCCGGCCTTGGGCGGTTGACCGCCCGGCAGGAAGATTCGCGCCGCCACCTTGTCGGCCGACAGATCGGTTTCCGGATCAGCCCAGTCGAAGGCGACGCGGTCGTGCACGACATAGCCGTTCTCGGCGTAGTGGATAGCGGGAGCGAGAGCATCGGCGATCCCCTTGCGGCCATGGTCTTCGAGCAGCCGGCACCAGGCGTCGACGGCGCCGGGAACGGTGACAGCGTGCGCGCCCTGCTTCGGCAGCTCGCTGAAGCCGTGCTCCAGGTACCAGTCGACCGTCGCTGCTTTGGGTGCGCGGCCGGAACCATTGAAGGCGATCACATTACCATCACCTTTCGGGCAATAGAGGACAAAACAGTCGCCGCCGATGCCGGTCGATTGCGGCTCGACCACGGCCTGGACGGCGGCGGCGCAGACGGCGGCGTCCATGGCGTTGCCGCCGGAGCGCAGCATGTCGACGGCAGCAAGCGTCGACAACGGATGCGAGGTCGCGGCCATGGCTTCGGTGGCGCGGACCGGCGAGCGGCCTGGGTACTGGAAATCACGCATGCGGTTCTGATTATCCCTCAACTTCAACGTCCGCGGCCGAAAAGCTGGGCGGCGGACAACAAGACGATCGATAGCACGATCAGGCAAGTCGAAATGGCGGCAATCGTCGGATCGATCTGATCGCGCAGCGCGTTGAACATGCGGCGCGTCAGCGTCGTGGTCTCGCCACCCGAGATGAAGAGCGACACCACAACCTCGTCGAACGAAGTGATGAAGGCAAACAGCGCGCCCGACACGATCGAGAAGCGCAGCTGCGGCATGGTCACCTGGAAGAAGGCGGCGAAGCGCCCGGCGCCGAGGCTGCGCGCCACCATCTCCTGGTTCATGTCGTAGGAGCGCAGCCCCGACAGGACGGTGAGTACGACCAGCGGCAGCGCTTGCAC
>NZ_RZSC01000946.1:0-1973 GCF_003998155.1 Mesorhizobium sp. M1E.F.Ca.ET.063.01.1.1 | reverse complement strand
GTCTACGGAATGGTGGCTGGCCGCCGCATGCGCCATGCGCCGCGCGAGAAGGTCGCTGCACCCGTGCTCTGCGTCGGCAATCTCACCGTCGGCGGCAGCGGCAAGACGCCGGTCGCGATCGCGCTGGCGAAACAGGCGAGGCGCATGCAGCTTTCGCCCGGCTTCCTGTCACGCGGCCATGGCGGCTCCTTTGCCAAGCCGCATGTCGTCGACGCGCGGCACGACGCCGCCAAGCATGTCGGCGACGAGCCGCTGCTTTTGGCCGAGCACGCGCCGGTGGCGGTAACGGCGGACCGCGCCGCCGGCGCCAGGTTGCTGATGGAAAAGCATGGCTGCGATTTCCTGATCATGGACGACGGCTTCCAGTCGGCGCGCATCCATATCGACTACGCGCTGGTCGTGGTCGATGCGCGCTTCGGCATCGGCAATGGCCGCGTCATTCCAGGCGGGCCGCTCAGGGCCAAGGTCGTCGACCAGTTGGTCTTCACCAGCGGCCTGCTGAAGATGGGCGAGGGGAGCGCCGCCGATACGGTGGTGCGCCAGGCGGCGCGCGCCGGCCGGCCGGTCTTCCTCGCGCATGTCGAGCCGGCGGACCCGGCGCGCTTTGCCGACGGCCGCTTCCTCGCTTTTGCCGGCATCGGCCATCCCGAAAAATTCTTCGACACGGTACGCGGCGCCGGCGGCGAGGTCGTGCTGTCGCGCGCCTTCCCGGACCATCACTTCTACGCCGCGGACGAACTCGCCGATCTCCTGGCGCTCGCGCGGCGCGAGGGACTGCGCCTCGTCAGCACCGCCAAGGACGCCGCGCGGCTCCGCCACGGCAACGCGCCCGCCGGATTCCTCGCCCAGCTCGACGTCCTCGACATCGAGGCCGTGTTCGAGCTCGATCACGTGCCGGAGCGTATCATCAACGAGACGCTCGACGCCTGGCGGCTGCGCAAGATGCGGGGGTGACGAAGGAGAGGACTCTACCCCCGCTTGCGCAGCTCCGGATGCGCCTCGATCTCGCGGCGCAGCGACGCGGCCGCGCTCACATAGGGCTCCTGCCTGGCGACGCTCCAATATTTGAGCTCGTCCAGCGGAATGCTCTCGCCGGTCACCGCGCAGCGCACGAATGTGCCGGGGCTCGTCACCTGGAAGTCGCCGTCGAGATAGCGGATGCGCGCTTCCTTGCCGCCGGGGCCTTCAAAACGGTTCATCATGAAATGGCGCTTGAGTTCATGCGTTTTCAATCGCCACAAATCGCGGGCAAGGTCAAGCTTGACGCAATGCTCATGTAATATCGCTTGGCCGGCACAATGGTTTCCGGAGCCGGCATGGACATCAACCCAACCCGCCTGACGTCGCTGCTGAAGGAGGCGCTGACCCCGCAGCCGGTGCCGTCGGCCAGACCCGATCCGGCGACCGCCGCGCTGGTCAAGGCGCTCGTCCAGCCGCCGGCGCCTTCGACGGTGCAATCGGCGCAGTTTGCCGCGCAGACGCTGAACGGCTCCTTGGCCAAGCTGCCCGCTCAATCGCCGCAGCGCCTGTCCTCGGTCGAGATCGAGAACGCCTACAGAGCCGTCATGGAGCCCGATGTCGGCACCGATGACGCCTCGGCAAGGGCTTCGGCACACAGGCCGGCGGCCGATGCCGACCAGCCTCCGCGAGCCATCGCCCAGGCGCAGGCGGCAGCCGCCGGCAGCTCGCAAATCGCAGCGGTTCCGTTACCGTCCTCATTCTCGCCCACCATAGCTTCTGGGGTGCTGTTTGCGGCCAACACCAACGCGCCGCCGCGCGGAGGCGGTCGCCCCGGCCACGCTCCGCGATCCGAACCCGGCCAGACGCCGCTGTGGATGATATCGATCGTGACGGCCATCGTCTCGGCCGCGACCACCACGATCGTGCTGTTGCTGCTTCGCTGATCGAAGCTGACCGTCCTAGATATCGTCTTGCAGGAAGGCTTCGAGCTTTTCCGGTGCCAGCCCCGCCTG
>NZ_RZSC01000945.1:0-1979 GCF_003998155.1 Mesorhizobium sp. M1E.F.Ca.ET.063.01.1.1 | reverse complement strand
TGGACGAGATCCAGTCATATGCGCCTATCCTGGCGGTCGAGCGCCAATGTACAAAGGATGACCGAAGCCACGGGCGATGCAAAGGCGATCAGCAGTTCCGCCCGATCACCATGAACGAGAAAGGCCCGATCTTCATGGTCTGGCCCTTCGATCGCCTGCCCGCCTCCTATGTCCCAGCCCGTAATGCTATCTGGGTCTTCTTCCCGGTGGTGCTGCGCGCGGACCAATGAGATTCGGCACCAGCCGCTTTTTTGCTGCCTTGCCTTATCTCGGGCTGGCGCTCGCCCTCCTCCTCAGCACTTGGGCATTCGTCCGATCGGACCGCTACAGGCAAGAGACGGACGAGATCCTCAACCAGACCTACGAGATTCAGTGGCGTGCGACCCAGGTGCGCGAGCGGCTTGTCAGGGTCCATGGCTATATCCGTCTTGCCGACGAAGCCGGCAAACTCGATCCTGACATCAACCGGCAAATGGCTCTTGTGAGCGTCAACATCGCTCAGCTTCTGGCGCTGCCATACCTGCAGCATTTCTTCCCGCAGAAAGACATCGAACTCCTGGAAAACGTGCGTCGGACAGTCGAGCAAAACGTCGCGCCGGTCGTCGAAGCTGGTTCCAATTATGCGGATGCCCTCGACCACATGACCAATCTCGAACAGGACATGTACGAGATCTCTAGCGCCACCGTTGATCACAGCACGACGCTCCAGGAAACTGCTCAAATCGATATAGCCGCATCCCGCAACTGGTTCATGTTCGCGATTGCGCTGGGGCTGGTCGCGATCTTCTATCTCATAACCCATCAGCGTCACGCTTACGTCAGCCGTCGCGATCGACACATGCGCTCATTCGCCTCGCTGTTCGCGCATATGACGCGCTCCCGCGTCACCGCTTTGCGACTGTTTCTGGAGGGCACCGGTTCGGAGCAACCTCCGAGAGAAGAGATGTTGAAGGCTGCCCGCAGTGCGGCGAATGAGCTCGAATCCATCAATGACGGTTTGCTCAAGATCGCCTTTTCGCAACGAGATTCGCATGTCCTGCCGCTCGCCAAGCTTTTGCTGGACCTCAAAGATCGGGACGGCATCGTGCAGCTGTCAGTCGATTCCGAGGCGGGAACACAAGCCGTGCCGGCAACCCAGTTTCAACTGGTGCTGAGCGAGCTCGTGCAGAACGCGCTCACGGCGGTCGAAAACACCGACAGGCCGAGCGTTGTCGTAAAAGCATCGGTCGTGCACCGGCCTATTTTTCGCCGCAACGTTCTGTTCCTGGAGGTCGCAGACAACGGTGTCGGCATGACGCCAGAAGTCCTGCGCAAAGCAAAGACGCCCTTCTTTTCGACCCGGGCCGGGAATCACGTCGGCCTCGGCCTCACCGGCTGTTCCCAGATGGTCGCCACACTCAATGGGAGGCTTTTCATCGATAGCAAACCCGGAGCGGGCACTGTCGTCAAGGTCCGCATCCCAATCGGTGCATAATGATTGGCCTCATGGGGCGCCGGCGGCTCAGAAGAGTTCAGAGTCTCCCGCCCAGTTTTAATGAGACGGGTTGCGTAAGTAACATCGATCTGTATAACCGAGACTTAAAGTAAGCCTACTGCTGCAATACTGCTCGGTTGTATCTTGGATTGCGATCGAAAAGACGTGCAGATGGCGCGATTCATATATTGCAATACTAAATAACAATGACTTTGACCGAAGAAAGTCGCGTAACCCGCTTTTTATTGCGCAATACCAGTGAGTTAGCCTCGTTAGGGGGAAGGTGTCAGCGGCCACCACGCTGAAGCGCTCGAAGGGTGGCCAGTTCGCCCTGCATGCAAGAGCGCTGCCCGGCAATCCTATGACGGCCACACGCTCGCAAGCGTCGTCCCCGACATGGAAAAGACCATCGGCAACGAGATCGGCCGCGTCCTCGCCGACGCCGGCTGTCGCGGCCACAACGCACCGCAGAGCCACAGGTCAGGGTCTTCACCAGCGGCCAGAA
>NZ_RZSC01000944.1:0-1984 GCF_003998155.1 Mesorhizobium sp. M1E.F.Ca.ET.063.01.1.1 | reverse complement strand
GCCGACTTACCGTCTCAATGGTAAGGCCAAGAAAATCCGCGATCTCGGCGCGCCGCTTTCGAACTGCCGCTGTCGCGCGCCGAGATCGCGGATTTTCTTGGCCTTACCATTGAGACGGTAAGTCGGCAGATCACGCGCCTGCGCGGCGAGAACGTGATCCGGATCGAGAACAACCGTCACGTCATCGTCGACGACATTGGGCGACTGGCCGCACGGGCCGGAGACTGATCTCCGGCTGCTTGTCCCGGGCAAATCGGTACGGGACGCGCTACGAATTCTTGCCGGAACCGCTGCCACGAGCGCTGACAACCTCTGGCAGCACATGGTCGCGCTCGAAGGCGATGTGGCGGCGTGTCGATTCGAAAAACGCGCGCAGCATATAGCCGAAGGCTTCGGGGTTCTCGATGAGCCGGCCATGGCCGTAGGCAAGCAGCGCCTCGCTGAGGTCCATCGCCGCGCTCTCGTCCTCCAGATGCTCGAGCTTGAGCCTCGCCACGATCTCGTCCCCGCCTGTCCGCCGCGCGAAAGTGGGGAAGACGACCTCTTCCTCGAAGCGGTGGCACTCGCGCAGCAGCGGCAAGAGGTCGGCCGCCACGGCGAGGCACTGGAGCCGGTCGACGCGCGACGGCAAATCGTCGGCGATGCCTTCAAGCATGTGGCAGAGCGCCAGCATCTGCAAATGCGCCCGCTTCATGTCCGCCGGGCTGCTGAACGGCTCGTGGTTTGCACCCGTCATGATGGCTCCTCCGCCAAGGCCGGGCTCACGGGGTGGGCAAGGCAACGGTGCCTTCGACGGGCTCTTCGCGAACGGTGCGCGGCTTGCTCCGCAACGCGAATTGCGGCCGGGACAAGTCAACGAGCAGAACGTCGGGCATGGCAAGTATCCTTTTGGATATGTTTCATAACGCCGTGACGATCGTCGTGAGTTGACGTGGATCAACCCGTTCCGTAGCGACGCGTGCCAACAAGTGGGGCATGAAAAAGCTGTCTGCCCCGGCTCAAGGTCCCGATCCCGCCGCATCGCCCGGCTTCCAGGCGCTGACTGCCGCTGAGCGGTTGGCAAAACCCGGATTGCGCGACCTGCTCATCTGGCAGATTGCTCGCACCGCACTGCGGCTCGGCTTCGCCGCGACGGCGGCGATGCTCGCGGGGCGGCTCGTGATGGGCGAGTCGATAGATCCGTGGCTCGCTACAGCGGCGATTGTGCTTTTGGCGGCCTCCTGCGTCGCCGGCCTTGCCGCCGATAGGGTGCAGGCTTCCGCGGAAAACGCTGTATCGACCGGCCTGCGCGAGCTGGCGGGCGAGCGGCTGAACGAAATGCCGGCGAGGCTTCTGCAATCGCTCCCGGTCGGCAGCGTCATCGTCTCCATGCAGCGTCATCCGGAGCAGGTGGCGGCGCTTGTCGTGGGCCACCGTGCCGCCACGGCCATGATGGCGGCAGGCCCGCTGCTGGCGGCGGCAACGCTTGGCTTCGTCTCCTGGCAGGCGGCGCTGCTGGTCGCCGGCCTGACGCCGGTCATGATCCTGTTCTTCGCGCTGGTGGGCAAGGCCATCCGCCGGCGCGCCGACGCGCAGGAACACGCCTTCGGACGGCTGGCCGACCAGTTCGCCGACCGTATCCGCACGTTGCCCACGATCCTGGCGAACCACGCAACGGCAGGGGAAGCGGCGAAGCTTGCCCGGCGTCTCGAGACCTATGCCGGCAAGACGATCGGCCTGCTGCGTATCGCCTTCGTGAATGCCGGTATCATCGATTTCTTCGCCTCGCTGTCGATCGCCGTACTGGCCGTCTTCCTCGGTCTCGGACATCTGAAGCTCGCGACAATCCCGGGCTTTTCCAATCTCGAGCTCTGGCAGAGCCTGTTCATCCTGATGATCGCGCCGGAATTTTTCGCGCCGTTCAGGCGCTTTTCCGAGCAGTACCACGCCAAAGCGGAAGGGCTGGCGGCGGCCGCGGCGCTCGACCGCCTGCTCGGCGCCGAAC
>NZ_RZSC01000943.1:0-1984 GCF_003998155.1 Mesorhizobium sp. M1E.F.Ca.ET.063.01.1.1 | reverse complement strand
CCTAGTCTTCTGGGCGGTGGCGTTGGTGATGGGCTTCATCCTGCTGTTCATCGTGCCTTACCAGATCCGGCTCGCGATCACCGCCGACGAGACACGAACAGCGGTACTCCTGGTGCCCGCCGCGCAGCTCTTCGGCCTCGCCATAGGGCCGATCGCGGCCTCGCTGCTGATCGACGGCGACAATTTCCGCCCCGTGCCGGAATTCGCAGCCGCGACCGCGCTCGCCAGCGTGGCGCTGCTCGGCATCTTCGCGCTGGTTGCGCGGCGCCGCATTCCAGCCTGAGCGGGAGGTGACGATGGCGAACGCCTGGAGCAACTGGTCGGGCTTCGTGAAGGCCGCGCCCAAGCTGATCGCGACACCCGCCGACGCCGGCGAACTGGTCGAACTGGTGCGCTCGGCGCCCGGACCGCTGCGCGTCGCCGGCGCCGGTCATTCCTTCACGCCGCTGGTGCAGTCGGACGGCACCATCGTCTCGCTGGAGAAGATCGAGGGGCTGGTCTCGCACGAGGCCGCGGCCAGCCGCGCGCGGGTGAGGGCGGGCACGCGGCTCGGCGCCTTGATGCACATCCTGCAGGATATCGGCCAGGGCCTGCCCAATATGGGCGACATCGACCGCCAGGCGATCGGCGGCGCGCTTGGCACCGCCACGCATGGCTCCGGCCCGACGCTCGGCGCCTATCACACGCAACTCGAGACGGTGCAATTCGTCGACGGGCAGGGCAAGCTGCGTGAATATAGCCGCGCAGGGGATCAGGACATGATCCACGCCACCGGTGTCGCGCTCGGCGCCTTCGGCGTGCTCACCGAAGTGACGATGAACAACGTCCCGACCTATCGGCTGCGCCGCCGCAAATGGGTGCTGCCGATCGGTGACATGCTGCGCGACTTCGAGACGATGATGGCCGCGCACCGCTCGGCCGAGTTCTACTACATCCCGTTTTCCGGCTACGCGCAGTTCATCGCCAGCGATCTCAGCGACCAGCCGACGACGGCTCGGCCGACCGAGGACGACGAGGAGGGGCTGGCGACGTTGCGCAAGCTGCGCACCATGCTGCGCTGGCTGCCCTCGCTGCGCCGCGCGCTGATCAAGGGCGCGGTGAAAAAGGTACCGTCAGAGGACTATGTGCAGGACTGGTTCAACGTCTATGTCAGCGACCGCCGCACCAGGTTCAACGAGATGGAATACCACCTGCCTTACGAGGATGGTCCGAAGGCCCTGGCCGAGATCATCGAATTGACGGAGAAGCACTTTCCGGAAGTCTATTTCCCGATGGAGGTGCGTTCGGTAGCGCCCGACGCGTTCTGGCTTTCGCCCTTCCACAAGAGGCTGACCTGCTCGATCGCCATCCATCACGATGCCGCGAACGATCCGCTGCCCTTCATGCGCGCGGCCGAGCCGATCTTCTTGAAGTATGGCGGCCGGCCGCATTGGGGCAAGATGCACAGCCTCAAGGCCGCGGACTTCAAGAAACTATATCCGTGCTGGGATGATGCTATGGCGGTGCGGCGAGACATCGATCCCGAAAACCGTTTCGTGTCGCCCTACATGGCCGGCCTGTTCGGCATCGAGCCCGGTCCTTTTGGCATCCGACAATGAGCGCCTATTTTGCCGAGCTGTCGAAGGCGCTGAAGGCGGCCGATATCTTTCGGCCCTGCCTGGTGCTCGACCGCGACCGGCTCGACGCCAACATCGCGCTGGTGAAGCAGAGGCTGGCGCCTGGCCTTGCCGTGCGGCTGGTCGACAAGTCGCTGCCTTGCCTGCCGCTGCTTGCGCATATCGCCAGAGCGCTCGGCACCAGCCGCTTCATGACCTTCCATCCGCCGGTGACGCAAGCCGTGCTCGACGCCTTTCCCGAAGGCGACCTGCTCTATGGCAAGCCGATGCCGATGGGTGCCGTCAAGGCGGCGCTGACCAAGGGCGGCGCCGGCTGGCGGTCGCGCGTCTGCTGGCTGATCGACACGCCGGAGCGGCTGGCAGAGTAT
>NZ_RZSC01000942.1:0-1987 GCF_003998155.1 Mesorhizobium sp. M1E.F.Ca.ET.063.01.1.1 | reverse complement strand
GATGACGGTCGTGTCCTTGCCTTCGGACATCGTCGAAAAATAGCCTTTCAGCACATGCGTTGCCGTCTGGTCGGTGCTGCCGACAAGCGTCACGCCGCGCTGCCTGGCGCGCGTCTGCAGCTCCGCTGTCAGTGGTGCCGCGGCTTCCACCGAGGCGCCGACGATCGGCGCGACCTGCAGCCGGGTCTTGGCGATGGCGGCTGTCTGAGCGGGGGTAGCGGGCGCCGAAGCCGTCGCTGTCGCCGCAGGGGCTGGCGCGGTCGTCGTCGGCGATGTGGTGGCCGATGTGCCCGGGGTGGTCGGCAAAGTCTGAGCCGAACTCGCCGGCGGGGTGACGGCCGAAGGATCGAGGACGTCCTTGGCGTTGGTGCAAGCGGTGAGCGCCAGCGCCGCGAGCAATGACACGGTCGTCACCTGCGATCGTCTCATTTGCCCGAAAACTCCCTCGTGGCGACGCCCCCGCGTGAACCTACCATTATGGATTCACTGTACGATCAAGTCGAGATCATGGCGGGAGAGCGGCTTCGGCGCCGATTCCGTGGTGAGGTAGGTGCGGCCAAGGGTCATCGCCGACTCGGTCTCGGAGTCCATGATGATCATATGCGCGAACAGCGTCATGTTGGGCGCGATCGGCTCCGGATTGCCCTGGTAGAACATCGGCATATCCATCCAGGACGGCGTGAAGCGGGCGCCGACCGAATAGCCGCAGGCGTTCAGCCGGTGCTTGGTGAGATTATGCGCCTCGAGCGTGCGGGCATGCGCATCGAAGACATCGCCGAAGGTGTTGCCCGGCATCATCGCCTTTTCGACCGCAAGCAGCGCGGCGCGGGCGGCATCGAACAGTTCCTGGTGGCGCTTCGAGACCTTGCCGGTCAATGCGGTACGCATCATCGGGGCGTGGTAGTGATGGAAGACACCCGCCCATTCGAGCGTCAGCTGGTCGTTCTTGGTAAGCTTGCGGCGCCCGGCCTTATAGCGGCAAAGCAGGGCATCGGCGCCGGAGCCGATGATGTATTCGTTGGCGGGGTAGTCGCCGCCGCCGGCAAAGACGGCACCTTGCATGGCCGCCAGGATAGGCCCCTCGTCGCCGCCCTGCTTGATCAGCGGCAAGGCCGCATCCAGCGCATCGTCGGAAAGACTTGCCGCTTTTTCCGCCTTGGCGATTTCGGCCGGGCTCTTGAAGAGCCGCAGCCGGCCGACGATGCCGGAAGCATCGGCGATCTGGCCGAAGGTTTGCAACTGCTCATCCACGCGGCGGCCGTTGTAGGCGGTCAGGCCATGCGTGTCGTATTCGACGCCGATGCGGGCGCCGAGCAGATCGAGGTCATTGAGCAGGTTGCGCAGGTCGATCGCCGGATTGGCGCCGTCGCGATCGGTCCACAGCACGATGTTTTCGATGGTCGAGGTGTGGCGCGCTTGTCTCAAATCGGCCGAGCGGGTGAGCAGCACCATCGATCCGTCGGCCTTCACTACCAGACACTGGAAGAAGCAGAAGCCGAACGTGTCGTAGCCGGTCAGCCAGTACATGCTCTCCTGCGCGAACAAAAGCACGGCGTCGAGCTTCTTCTCGGCCATTTCGATCAGCAGCCGGTCGCGCCGCGCGTCGAATTCCGAACGTTCGAAATGCAGCGCCATTATTCTTTCTCCAGAACGATTGCCGAAACCTGGCGCCCGTAATCCGCTTCCCTGCGGTGGGTGGTGCGCCGGTAGGAATAGAAAAGATCCTCTTCCGCGTAAGTGCAGCGGCCGAGCCCTTCGGCGGTCACGCCGGCCTTGCGCAGCCGGTCGACCGTATATTGGTTGAGGTCGAACATCGAGTGGCGGGGGTTCACCGACGACCTGAAATAGCGTTGGTTGCCGGCGTCGGCCTCGACGAAGCGGGAGACGAATTCCGCTCCGACCTCGTAATTGTCGGGTCCGATCGAGGGGCCGAGCACGGCGACGATGCGATCACGGCGGGCGCCGAGACCTTCCATCGCGGCAACGG
>NZ_RZSC01000941.1:0-1989 GCF_003998155.1 Mesorhizobium sp. M1E.F.Ca.ET.063.01.1.1 | reverse complement strand
AACTTACAGACAGATTTGACGCCACGACTCCCCGAAGGTCGATGGGCGCTTTTCCTCGACATTGACGGAACCTTGCTGGAACACGCGGCCCATCCGGACAGCGTGTCGGTCGGCGAGGGGCTGCGCCTCCTGCTGGAGACGATCGACCAGCGGCTGGACGGCGCGCTCGCCTTCATCACCGGCCGCTCGATCGCGGCCGTCGACGGCCTGTTCGACCCCTTGAAGCTGCGGATCGCCGGCCTCTATGGGCTGGAACACAGGCTGACGCCGGACGGGCAAATCGAGGCCGCCGACGAGCCGGAGGATATGGCGGCACTGGCCGACGAGATCGAGCTCGAGCTGGCAAGCAAGGCCGTCTATATCGAGCGCAAGGGCCCGGTGCTCGCTATTCACACAAGGGCGGCGCCGCATTTGCTGGCCCGCGCGACGGAACTGGTCGAGGCGGCGCTTGCCCGCCTGCCGGAAGGATACCGGGTCATCGCCGGCAATGCCGGCGTCGAGCTGATGCCGCTCGAAGCCGCCAAGGGGGCGGCGATCAGGCGCTTCATGCAGCTCGATCCGTTCAGCGGCCGGCGTCCGGTATTCCTCGGCGACGACACGTCGGACGAGAACGGCTTTGAGACCGTCAATGCCGCGGGCGGGATCTCGATCCGCGTGAAGCCGCAGGGCGAGACCGCGGCACGCTTCGCCATCGCCGACGTCGCCAGCGCGATCGCCTGGCTCGAGGCGAATTTCGGCACAACCGATGAAGAAGAAATCATCCGCCGCAGTTCGGCATTGCCTACCTAGAGCGGTTCACCGTTTCACGGAAACGGCGACCCGCTGTACCCCTTGTTTTGACGCAATTCCAGACGGAAAACCGCTCACACTTTTCCTGGAATTGCTTTAGCCATACGGAGAATGTGTCGGCCGCCGGTCATTCAGTTTCTGTCGACCGGCTTGGAGCGCATCCGGGAAACGGTCTCGCGCTCGGCGCGCTTGGAGCGCATCGGCGGCAGGCCGCGATCGACGAGGTCCATGTCCTCCAGCACCATGTCGCCCATGCGCTTGAAAGCGACGTCGAGCGCGCCGGCGCGGTGGGCCGAACGCAGGAAGCCGGGCAGGGCGCGGACCGGATGGTCCTTCGCCAACGGCTCCTCCGGGAAGACGTCGCTGGCGGCGACGATGTGGCCGCTCTTCACCGCCGCCATCAAGGCCGCAAAATCGACGACACCGGCGCGGCTGAGGAGGATGAAGGCGGCGCCCTTGCGCATCTTCGCGAAGGCATCGGCGCCGAGGAAACCCTGGTTCTCGCTGGTCACCGAGGCGACGACGAAGACGAAATCGCTTTCCGACAGCACCTTGTCGAGCGAGGCCGGTTCGACGCCGTGCTCGACAAGTACGGAAGGCGGCAGCCATGGGTCATAGACCCTGGTGCGGGTGCGGAAGCCGGAAAGCAGGCGATTGAGCGCGCGGCCAAGATCGCCGAAGCCGATGATGCCCACATCGGCGCCCGAGAGCAGTCGGGCTTTCTGGTTGCCGTCGCCGCCCCACAGCTCCTTGCCTTGCCGGAAGGCGAGGTCGGCATCGACGATGTTGCGCGCCAGGTTGAGCGCCATGGCAAGGCCGAGCTCCGCAACCGGTTCCGCAAACACCAGGCCGGTGGTGACGACGTGGATGCCGCGGGCGAACAGCGTCTCATAGGGCATGTTGTTGATGAGGTTGGTCTCGACATTGAAGATGCAGCGCAGCGCCTTCAATTTCTCCAACGTGTCCGGCGCGATCGGCGGCTGGCCGACGATGTAGCGCGCTTCGGCCAGCACATTCGGAGGCAACTCAGCCACGCCTTCGGGCGTTGTCTCGACGATGCGATATTTTTTGCGAAACAGCGCCAGTTGCGGCGGCGTGAAAATCAGGTCGAGCGTGCGCGGTTCGGGCGCGCTGATCACCAGCGGCGAGGCTTTGTTGGACATGATGTTCCTCCCGGCGCGACTGGATTGCGTCAATCAC
>NZ_RZSC01000940.1:0-1989 GCF_003998155.1 Mesorhizobium sp. M1E.F.Ca.ET.063.01.1.1 | reverse complement strand
GCAACGAGCACACAAAAGCGGTTGAGAAAATGGCCGCCGCGCAGGGCGCCGGCACGGTGGTGATCTCGGCGGCGATCGAGGCGGAAGTCGCTCAGCTTTCCGACGAGGAGGAAATGGAATTCCTTGCCTCGATCGGCCTCGATGAGCCGGGCCTCAACAAGGTGATCCGCGCCGGCTACGAGCTCTTGCAGCTCATCACCTATTTCACCGTCGGGCCGAAAGAGACGCGCGCCTGGACGATCCACAAAGGCGATAAGGCGCCGCAGGCGGCCGGCGTCATCCACACCGATTTCGAACGCGGCTTCATCCGCGCCCAGACGATTTCCTACAACGATTTTATCACGCTGGGCGGCGAAGTGGCCGCCAAGGAAGCCGGCAAGGCGCGCGACGAAGGCAAGGAATATGTCGTCCAGGACGGCGACATCATGCTGTTCAAGTTCAACACGTAAGTCGTCGCGGCGGCTCGATTCCGCCAGTGGGCCTGCCCTCCGGCGGGGCGCCCCGCCGTCTGTCTTGACCTGGCAAGGTCGCGGGTCTAATCCGCTGGTGCCCACGGGCTGCCACAGCCCATGCGATCCTGACGGCGCTCGAACGAAATCTCTTTGGTCCAGCAAGGGAGACCCGGCGATGATCAAGGCCTTCGTCGTGGACAATGATCGCCTGCGCGTCACCGATGACCTCGTGCGAGACGGCGACAGGGTCGTCTGGGCCGACCTGTTCAACCCGAGCAAGGACGAAGAGGCCGTCATCGAGGGCTGGCTGGGCATCGCCATTCCGACGCGCGAGGAGATGGAGGAGATCGAGATTTCGAGCCGCCTCTACGTCGAGGATGGCGGCTACTTCATGACCGCCGTGCTGCCGGCCCAGACCGAGGGCGACGACCCCTTGATGTCGCCGGTGACCTTCGCGCTTGCTGGCAACAAGCTGATCACCATCCGCTACCACGAGCCCAAGGCCTTCAAGACCTTCCCGTTGCGCGCCGAGAAAGTCGCGACCGGCTGCACCACCGGTGACACCATCCTGATCGGTCTGCTGGAAGCGATCGTCGATCGGCTGGCCGACATCCTCGAGCGCGCCGGCCGCGATGTGGAAGCGATCTCGCGCGACATCTTCGAGGCGCGCTCGACCAAGGCCTCGAAGCGCAACCGCGATTTCCAGGAGCTCCTGAAAGGCATCGGCCGCAAGGAGGATCTCGCTTCCTCCATCCGCGACAGCCTGATCTCGCTGCAGCGCCTTGCCGGCTTCCTCACCCATGTCGCGGCCCAGACCAAGATGAGCAAGGATGTGCGGGCCCGCGTCAAGACACTGTCGCGCGACGTGCTATCGCTTGCCGACCACGCCACCTTCCTGTCGCAGAAGATCTCCTTCCTGCTCGACGCCACGCTCGGCATGATCTCGATCGAACAGAACGCCATCATCAAGATTTTCTCAGTCGCCGCCGTCATCTTCCTGCCGCCGACGCTGGTCGCCTCGATCTACGGCATGAACTTCGACCTGATTCCCGAGCTGAAATGGGAGTACGGCTACCCATTCGCCATTGCCTTGATGGTGATCTCGGCGATCCTGCCCTTCTGGTATTTCCGCCGGCGCGGCTGGCTCTGATTGCGTTATCGGCCGGCCGGCAATCGGCTGGCTTACCAGAAAGGACTTGACCAAATTGCCTTGGGCCTGCATCCGGGTTGCCCGACCTTAGGGATCACGCGTTCTTCAACCGGATTGCCGACATGACCGCAAAGACATGGGCCTTTGAGGATTTCGTCGAGGGCGCCTCGCTCAACCTCGGCAGCAAGGATGTGAGCGCTGCCGAGATCATCGAGTTCGCCAGCGAATTCGATGCCCAGCCGATGCATCTCGACGAGGACGCCGGCAAGGCAAGCATCCTGGGCGGCCTTTCGGCCTCGGGATGGCACACCTGCGCGATGTTCATGCGCATGCTGTGCGACGCCTTCCTGCTCGATTCGACCTCGCAGGGCTCGCCGGGCATTGACC
>NZ_RZSC01000093.1:0-13403 GCF_003998155.1 Mesorhizobium sp. M1E.F.Ca.ET.063.01.1.1 | reverse complement strand
ATCATCGCCAGCGCTCGGTCATATTCGTACGCGACGTCGATCACCGCCTGATAGCCGGCGAGATTGGCCTGCGAGGAGACCACGTCCATCACCTGCGCGCGGGTGATGCGCGGCATGAATTCCATCGAAAAGGCGGTGATGCCGGCCTTGGCCATCGCCGCAAGCGCCGCATCGTTGCCGTAGGGATCCATGATGGCGATGACCGCCGCACCGGATTTGTAGCCCTTCAGCTCGGCATCGGTCGGCCGACGCACCTTCAGCACCACATCGGCCTTTTTGGCATCGCCGGCCGTTCCGATCGTGCCGCCTGCGGCGGCAAAATCCTGATCGGTGATGCGTGAGCCGAGGCCCGCGCCTTTCTCGACGATCACCTCGAAGCCCAGGCCCGCCAGCCGTTTCACCGTCTCAGGCGAAGCCGCCACACGCGGCTCGTTCGCGTCAAGCTCACGAGGGATGAATACCGACTGCCCCACCGCTTGATCCTTTCGGCTGGAACCTGTCCGCAAGGCGCCGACCGATCTCCGGCGGCGTCACCGGCAAAGGGTTTGAGAAAACTACCGGAGAATGAATGCGCCGGCGGCCATGATAACCGCGAAGAGGATCAGCGCCGAGAAGAAGCCGCCCGCGAAGAAACCGAAAGCCATCGCCACGAGTATTGCCAGACAAACAAGCGATCCATATTTGGCCAGCCTCAGGAAGGCCGCATAGGTGCGGTCATGCTCGGCATAGTCCATCTTCGCACCCAGTTCGACAGGACCGGTCGGCGCATGATCAGCCATAGGAATACCCCTTCGAAGACATCTTCGAGGCACATAGCGAAAAGCCGGACCAAGAGCAATGGCGCTATTGCCGCACGACCGGCGACAACAGCCTCAAATGAAAGTTGAAATGGGACGGGACGCCGCCACCGCGACGCAGCGCGGTGCTGAACCTCAGCCGGCGAGCTGCGGAAACAGGCCGAGCAGGCCGACGACGATCAGATAGAGCGCGACGATGTAGTTGAGCAGGCGCGGCATCACCAGGATCAATATGCCGGCGATCAGCGAGATCAGGGGCGCGAGCGCGAGTGAATGGATGGTCATGATCGTATCCTTCCCATGAACAAACAACCCGACATGGGCCCGGGGCGAACGCCTGTTGCGCAGGACCGCGGCGTCGCTCGACGGCGACGCCGCTATTTCATAACGGTGAAACCGAAGGAAAGGTCCACGATGCTCGGAAGGTTCAGGCAGCGTCGCGATAGTATTTCGCCGTCGGAATGATGGACAGCGGCGTCAGCCGGTTGATCGCCGGGTTGGCAAACATCAGCCGCTGTTCCATCGGCGTTGACTTGAAGAACGGGAACCGTTCGAGGGTCAGGCGCAAATTTTCGCCACAGGGGATTTCGAACAAGGCGATCGGCGCAAGAACACCTGGGAACACCTTGCCTTCGGTCCTCTGCACGGCATGGAAGATACGGGCGTAATAAGCGGAATGCTCGACCTTGACCGGCGTGAGCACCGCGGTCTGGCCGAAGTAGCTGGAGGCCACCATGCCGAGCCTGAGCGTCAGGAAAGGCAGGACTCCCGGCGCGGGCGCGCTGTCGGGATCGGTCGCGAACCGCGTTCCGTCGATGAAGGTCTCTCCGCGGGCAAGCCGCTCGGCCAATATTTCGGGATAGGCGTCGACGGAAGGCGAATAGGGGTGCTCGCGGGAAATATAGTGGAGGCGCAGCGTGCTGACCAATTCACCATCGAAATAGACACCGAACCGGTAGGAATTCGGCAGATTGTCCCAGCGATCCTCGAACATCCCGCTGGCGATCGGGCCGCACATGCCTGACCGCAAATAGGAGTGATAGCGAAGGCGGTAGATCGCCTCCAGATCCTCGCCCCCTGTGATGAGGCGATAGTCGACATGCTCCAGCAATTGCATGATCGAACGGTTCAGCGCCGACCCAGTGTTTGCGCCGGCGCCAGCCTGCGCATCGTTTCTCGCAGCATCCATCTCAAGTCCTCGTATCCGCCTATGATTAGGCTATTCGAGTTGAAATGAGACACAAGCCGAAAATTCAACCCTGCTGATTTACCCTTCGTTAACCTTAATAATCGGCGCAATTGCAGGCGGCAGCGTTGCGCTGAAAAAGCAAATCTGGCGCCTTGCACTAAGCTCACTTTCAACATGAAAGGACGCCGCAAATCTGCAAGCAGAAAGCACTAATCCGTGTCAGAATCCGGCAGAAGCGTCGACCTTCTACAAATATTCACCTTTATGCAGTTACGGATGGAAAAGATTCGACAGGTTTTTCTGAAGTTATTCTGGAAAACGTTGCAAAATAAGTTTCAAAACTTCTGTTTTCGTAGAAAATGCTGCGCACGTTTGATCAACGTGCATTGCCGATCTCAATCGAGCGAATTCCGCAACTGCGCTACCTGGCCGTCCGCTTGGCGGCGAGACGCAGGTCCGCGGCGAACGGCCAGGTGACGTTCGACATCGTCTCGATGCCCGATGCACTGAGCGCGGCACCGAAGAGGAAACCCTGCACGAGGTCCGGTTTGACCGAGCGCACAAGTATCTTCAGTTGCTCGAAGGTCTCGACCCCTTCGATGGTGACGACCAGGCCCAAGGTCCGGGTCAAGCCGACGATCCCCTTCAAAAGATCGAGCGACTGGGCGCTCTGGGTCACGTCGATCAGGAAGGAGCGGTCGATCTTGATCTTGTCGAGCGGCAGCTTGTGCAGATAGCTGAGGCTCGAATAGCCGGTGCCGAAGTCGTCGAGCGCGATGCGAACGCCAAGGGTCTTCAACTCCTCGATCAGTTCGCGCGTCAGCGATTTGTCGTCGAGCAGGGCAGTCTCGGTGACCTCGATCTCGAGCCGGTGCGGCGCAAGGCCCGACGCCGCCAAGGCGTCGCGCACCTTCTGCACGACGTCGCGGTTGCGGAAATCCTTGGCCGACAGGTTGATCGAAACGCTGGTCTGCGCCGGCCATTTGGCGCATTCGGCGCAGGCTGCCTGCAGCACGAAGGTGCTGATCTCGGAGATGATGCCCATCTCCTCGGCCAGCGGAATGAAGACGCCCGGCGAAATCGGCCCGAGATCGGGATGATCCCAGCGGCAAAGCGCCTCGCAACTGGCGATGCGCATGGTGCTCATCGATACGATCGGCTGGTAGACGACGCGCAGTTCCTTGGCTTGCACGGCGCTGCGCAGATCGGCCTTCATCAGCTGGCGGTTGCGGAAGGCGGCATCCATCGAAGCCTCGAACAGCCGCCAGCTGTTCTTGCCGAGCTCCTTGGCCTTGTAGAGCGCAAGGTCCGCCTTGACGATCATGGCATCGACGTCGGTGTCCTTGACGATGGACAACACCGCGCCGCCGCTGGCCTGGATACGCAGGCCATGCCCGGCAACGTCGACTTCGCCCTGCAAGTCGGCGAAGATCTCGTCGAGCAGGCTGCCGAGATGGCTCTCATCCTCGATGCGGTCGAAATAGATCATGAACTCGTCGCCGCCGAAGCGGCTGACATTGATGCCAGGCCCGGCAACCGCCGCCAGCCGCTCGGCCACGGCATAGATCAGCCCGTCGCCGACCGGATGGCCGAGCGTGTCATTGACGCTCTTGAAATCGTCAAGATCGAGCACCGCCAGGCCGCAGAGCCGGTCGCGGTCGCCGGACGCCATGGCCTCGCCGGCCAGCTCGTGGAAGTAGGCGCGGTTCGGCAGGCCGGTGAGGTTGTCGTAGCGCGCCATGAAACGGATCTTCTCCTCCGCCTCGACGCGGGCCGTCACATCCTCGAAGGTGACGACGCCGAGTTCCTGGCTGCCTTCGCGCGCGGAGAATTCGTAGTGCTGGCCGTTGGCGAGCGAAACCAGCACCTTGCGGTCGCGGCCCTCGCGCAGGGCGCGCGTCAGCTGCGCCTCGATGTAGCGGCAGTCCTTCGGTGCCAGCATGCCGCCGGCGACACCGCGCATCAGAAGACCGTGGATCGAACGCCCGAGCAGCGCGTCGGCCGACTTCAGCGACATCAGGTGGGCGGCCTCGGCATTGGCGACCGCGACGCGTCCGTCCGGGCCGAGCATGACCAGGCCATGCGACATGGTGTTGAGCGCGCGGTCGAACCTGCGCGTCAGGTTTCTCGCCTGCTTGTGGCCGATGACGGCCGAGAAGAGCACGTTGCGCACATGGTCGGCGCCGGTGATGGTGATGAACGTCATCGGGATGATCATCAGGCCGAGGACGACGGAAGGCGCGTCCATGCGCAGCAGGAGCGCAAGCGCCGCCGGACCGATGAAGGTCACCGAAAAGATCCGCACCATGCGCGGCGAGCCGTAGTTGCGGGCGACAACCGTGACCAGGGTGGCCAAGGTCAGCGACATCGCCGCCAGCTCGGCAAAGGGATCGGGATACACATAGATCGACACGAAGCACAGCGCGCCCAGGCCGAGGCCCTGCAGGCAGCCCTTCAGGATGTAGCTGCGCTCCAACCGCTGCGCGTGTTCGACATCGGCAATCACGCCGCCTGTTCGCAGGAAGCTGCGAATGCCGAAGTAACGGATAAGGCTGACGGAAAGCAGAGCAAAAGAAAACGTCAGGAACAAGGGGTTGTGCGTGCGCAGATAGATCATGAATCCGAGGATCCAATAGCACGCGCCACCGATCAGCAACATATGCGCGTTGTCGAACAACGAGCGCACAAATTGGATATAAACATCCGCGGGGATGCTTTCGGTCTTTGTTCTGCCCATATGGTCGGCCCAACGCTAAGCCTTGTCATGCCACAACCGCCTTAAGAAAGGCTTAGAACAGCGATGGCTTGAGCAGCAGCTTCCGCCTGCCCGCCAAGGCGCGAACACCTGGGCGGGCCGGAAAGGCCTTGGGCAAAGAGTCGGCGCAAATCACTCGGCGGCGTTGAGAACCGGCACCGGCACGGTTTGGCTCAGCCGCTGGAGCAGTCTGGAGCGCTCCTCGGCCGCCTTTGCTGCGCTGGCCTGCCGGACATGGCCATAGCCGCGGATGAGCGCGGGCACGGAGGCGAGAGCGGCAGCGGCTTCGACCCTGCCCGGCGCAAGCGCTGCGGCGATCAGATCGAGATCAGCCTCGTATTGCGCAAGCAGTTGCCGCTCGGCGCGCCGTTCGGCGGTGTGGCCGAAGAGGTCGAATGCCGTGCCGCGCAGGCCTTTCATGGCCGACAGCAGGCGAAAAGCCTTCATCATCCAGGGACCGAAACTCGATTTCCTCGGCTTGCCGTCATTGCCGCGCCGCCCGAGGATCGGCGGCGCGAGATGGAATTCGAGCCTTTCGTAGCTCTGGAACTGCCTTGCGAGATCGGAGGCGAAGCTGCCGTCGGTATAGAGCCGCGCCACCTCATACTCGTCCTTGATCGCCATCAGCTTGAACAGGTTTTTGGCGGCGGCCCCGGTCACAGCGGTCGAGCCGGGAACCGCCCGCGCCTCGGCGGCACGCAGCGCGGCGACCCTATCGGCATAGCGCTTGCCATAGGCGGCGTTCTGGTAGGCGGTGAGGAATGCAACGCGCCGGGCGATGATGTCGTCCAGCGTTTCGGCGGGCGCGGACACCGGCTTGCCGGTCTTGCCGACCAGGTTGCGCACGAAGTCCGGCTGGTGCGCGGCGCGACGGCCCCAACGGAAGGCGGCGATGTTCATCGCCACGGCTTCACCGTTCAATTCGATAGCCTTTTCAACGGCTTCGGCCGACAGCGGCAGCCCGCCATGCTGGAAAGCGAAGCCGAGCATGAACATGTTGGCGCCGAGCGAATTGCCAAACAAAGCGGTGGCGGTGCGGGTGGCGTCGAAGAAGTGGGCGTTGTCGTCGCCAGCGGCGGCGCGGATCGCTTTCTTCAGCCGTTCGACCGGCAGGGAAAAATCGGCGGAGCGCGTGAATTCGCCAGGCATGATTTCGGCGGTGTTGGCGAGGAACATCGTGTGACCCTCGCGCACCGCGGCGAGCACTTTCTTGGCGCCGGAGACCACGAGGTCGCAGCCGAGCACAAGGTCCGCCTTGCCGGCCGAAACGCGGATGGCGTGGATGTCCTCGGGCGTCGAAGCAATGCGGACATGGGTGAAGACCGAGCCGCCCTTCTGGGCAAGGCCCGCCATGTCGATCATGCCGCAGCCTTTACCCTCGAGGTGGGCGGCCATGCCGAGCACCGCGCCGATGGTGACCACGCCGGTGCCGCCGACGCCGTCGATGATCGCCGCCCAGCCCTCTCCGCCAAGTGGGAATTCGGCGGGCGATGGCACGCCGTCGAGCGGATCGGTCTTGCCGGCGATGCCTTCGGCCTTCCTGATCTTGCCGCCATGAACGGTGACGAAGGAGGGGCAGAAACCGCCAAGGCATGAAAAATCCTTGTTGCAGCTCGACTGGTCGATCCGGCGCTTGCGGCCGAATTCGGTTTCGACCGGCTGGATCGAGACGCAGTTGGATTGCACGCCGCAATCGCCGCAACCCTCGCAGACCAGCTCGTTGATGAAGACGCGCCTGTCGGGGTCGGGAAAGGTGCCGCGCTTGCGGCGGCGGCGCTTCTCGGCGGCGCAGGTCTGATCGTAGAGGAGCACTGAGACGCCTTTCACACCGCGCAATTCGCGCTGGACCAGGTCGAGGTCGTCGCGGTGATGGATGGTGGCGCCAGCCGGGAAATCGGCCTTGCCAGCATATTTGTCCGGTTCGTCGGTGACGATGGCGATGCGGTTGACGCCTTCGGCGCGCACCTGTCTGGCGATCATATCCACGGTGAGGCCGCCTTCATGCGGCTGGCCGCCGGTCATGGCGACCGCGTCGTTGTAGAGGATCTTGTAGGTGATGTTGGCGCCGGAGGACAGCGCGAAGCGGATCGCCAGCAGGCCGGAATGGTTATAGGTGCCGTCGCCGAGATTCTGGAAGATATGGTCGCGCTTCGAGAACGGCGCCTGGCCGACCCATTGCGCGCCCTCGCCGCCCATGGCGGTGAAGCCGACGGTGTTCCTGTCCATCCACAGCGCCATGAAGTGGCAACCGATGCCGGCGGCGGCCAGCGAGCCCTCCGGCACCTTGGTCGAGGAATTGTGCGGGCAGCCCGAGCAGAAGAAAGGCGTGCGCGAGCCGATGTCGACGGTGTCGGCGAGCATCGCCTGGAACTGGCGCAGCTTCGCCACCCGCGCGGCGATCTCCTCCGACGGGCCTATGGTGCGCAGGATCCGCTCGCCGAGCGCGATCGCGATCTCGTTGGGATCGAGCGCACCCTTGGCCGGAAACAGCCAGTCGCCGCGCTCGTCCTTCTTGCCGACGATGGCCGGGTGGGCGGCGGTGCCGTAGAGATTTTCACGCAGCTGCACCTCGATCAGCGAGCGCTTTTCCTCGACGACGACGATGGTGTCGAGGCCGCGCGCGAAGTCGGCGATGTGCTGGAAATCGAGCGGCCAGGGGCAGCCGACCTTGAACAGGCGGATGCCGATGCGGTTTGCGGCCTTCTCATCGATGCCGATATCTTCCAGCGCCTGGCGGACATCGAGATAGCTCTTGCCGATGGTGATGACGCCGAGCTTCGGGTTGCGACCGCCCGAATAGACGATCCGGTTCAGCCCATTGGCCTGGATGAAGGCGGAAGCGGCGGCGCGCTTATGCTCATGCAGCCGCTCTTCCTGGCCAAGCATGTCGATCTCGTGGCGGATGTTGAGGCCGCCGGGCGGCATGTCGAAGTCCGGAATGACGATGTTCAGCCGCTCGAGCGAGGCGTCGACCGAGGCCGTCGATTCGATGTTGTCCTTGACGCATTTGATCGCCGCCCAGGTGCCGGCGAAGCGCGACATGGCAAAGCCGTAAAGGCCGTAGTCGATGATCTCCTGGACGCCGGCCGGATTGAGGATCGGCACCATGGTGTCGACGAAGAGGAATTCGGTGGCATGCGCGTTGGTCGAGGATTCGGCCATGTGGTCGTCGCCCATCAAGGCGAGAACGCCGCCATGCTTGGACGAGCCGGCGAGGTTGGCGTGGCGGAACACGTCGCCGGAGCGATCGACGCCCGGCCCCTTGCCGTACCAGACCGCGAAGACGCCGTCATGCGTGCCTTCGCCGAGCAGCTCGGTCTGCTGCGAGCCCCAGCAGGCGGTGGCGGCGAGTTCCTCGTTGAGGCCAGGCTGGAAGACGATGTCGGATTGCGCAAGCTGCCGCTTCGCCTTCCAGAGCTGCATGTCGAGGCCGCCGAGCGGCGAGCCGCGATAGCCGGAGACGAAGCCCGCGGTGTTGAGCCCGGCGCGGCGGTCGCGCTCGCGCTGCATAAGAAGCATGCGCACGACGGCCTGCGCCCCGGACAGGAAAACGCGCTCCTTGCCAAGGTCGAACTTGTCGTCGAGCGCGACGTCATGCAGCGTCATCAGGCATTTCCTCTGCGGAGGCACGCCTCAGACGGGCGGCCAACGTCGGAGTGGGACGCCGCAGTCTTTCTTCCCTTGCGGGAGAGGTCAAACGAAAAAGCAGGGGCCAGAGCGGACGCAACAAACGGTCCGGGTGAAGTCGCCCAGCGCATTTAAGACGAAGCTAAACGCTTCACGAAGCACGAAAATTTCAGCAGCCGGCGTCTCCTGCCTGGGCACGATCTTTCCGAAACCGCTGCGCAGTTTTTGCTGACGCTGACCACCGGTTCGAGATCGTGCCCTAAAGCGCGTCGCGTCGAAACGGATTCGAGCGACGCGCTTTAAATCTTTGTTTTTATGCATGTCGTTTTCCCAAAACCGCTACACACTTTTGGGCGACATGCATTAGACCGCCTTCGAGCAATCCGGCTTCGGCTCATCGGGCAGCTTGCCGTCGGGATGGCCGGCGAGGTCCGGGTTGAGCTCGTATTTCGGCCCGATCACCAGAGGCCGGTCCGGCAGCATCGTCTGGTCCTCCGTCGAGGTCATCGTCGTCTCGAGGCTTTGCAGCAGGGTGCCGCTCGAATCCTCGATGCGGATCGTGACGGAATAGGGCTTGTCCTTGACGACGCAGGTGAGCGGAGGGCTGGTCAGGGTGATATGGGGAAGCTTGGGCCAGATCTTCTGGTTGACGATGAGCGGGTCGCCGCCGGCTGGATTCTGGAAATTGACGACCGCGACCTGCCCCTCGCCCATGGGCCGCAGCGGCCTCAGCGTTATGACATAGGTGGCTATGCCGAGCCTGTAGTTGAATTCGAACAGCTTGCCGGAAATGGCGAAGAGCTGCTCCTTGCCCGTATCGCGGCAGGCGCCGAGCACTGTGGCGGCAATCAAGGCCGCGCCAAGGGCGATCGAACGGAACTTGCTAGGCATTGATGGCCTCCCTGGCCGCCGTGCGGCGGCGATAGTAGCGGTTCGCTTTCTGACGGTTGCCGCAGACGGCCATGTCGCACCAGAGGCGGCTGGCGTTGCGGCTGCGGTCGACGAAGAGCCAGCTGCAGTTCGGACAAATCCTGAGCCTGGCAACGGTTTCGTCGCGCAACAGCGAAAGCGCCGAGACGGCCAAGGCCGCCTCGAAGGCGATCGGTGTCGCCGGATCGCCGAACGGCTGGCCCGGCGCCCCGATCTCGGTGCTGCTACCGGAAAGGCCACTGGCGCAGGCCGTCAGGAAATCCGGCAGATGGCCGGCGGAGATGGCACCTTTCGTTATGGCATGGCGAAACAGCCGGTCGGTCGCCTCACGGATCGACAGCACGACCGGGGCGATGCCGCCCGGTTCCGGCGCCTGCAGCCGCCGGCCGCCGAGCTCGGCGGCGCGAAAGCCGCTTGCCGCCTCGGCGAAGCGGGCGATCTCGGCGGGATCGTCGAAACGATCAAAAGTCTTTTCCGGATCGTTGCGCAGCACGACCGTGTTCGCCGTGTCGAGCGCGAGGATGCCGCCGGTGAAGCGGTGCGGGGTCCAGGATACCGTCATGGCGGGAAATCTAACCTATAAAACGTGTTTGACAAGTTAGATTCCTGATGCAAGGCTCGCCGCTAAATCAACGTGCTCCAGCGTCCTTTGCGCGTCCCAAAGGGCGCAGCGCTGCAGGGATGCTTAATGCTCTATTTCTACCAGCAGGTGCTCAACGGGCTGCATTCCGGCGCGCTCTATGCGCTGCTCGCCTTCGGCTATGTGCTGACGAACGGCATCCTGCACCGCACCAACCTTGCCTATGGCGCGCTGTTTGCCTTTTGCGGCCACACGATGATCCTGACCGCGGCCTTCGGCTACCAGGCGCTGTGGCTGACGCTGTTCGCGTCGGTCGCGCTCGGCATCGTGGCCGCTCTGCTCTATGCCGTGCTGATCAGCCAAGTGCTGTCGCGCAGCGTCTTCGAAAGGCTGGCCGACAGGTCGCCCAACGCCATCGTGGTGACGACGCTCGGCATCTTGCTGTTCCTGTCGGAAGCAAGCCGCATCGCCGCCGACACCCATGATCTTTGGCTGCCGCCGATGCTCGCCGATCCTGTCGTCTTCGCGCAGGATGCCGGCTTCAAGGTCACGCTCACCGTCATCCAGCTGCTCGACTGCGCCGCCGTGATAGCGGTGGTGGCCCTGGCGGCCTGGACGTTTTCGCATTCGCGCTTCGGCCGCGCCTGGCGAGCCGTCTCCGACGATCCGAAGGCGGCCGCGATGTGCGGCGTCGACGTGCGCGCTGTGTTCCGCCGCGCGGTGCTCTACGGCGGCTTCTGCGCGGCTTTTGCAGGCGTGCTCGCCGGCCTCTATTACGGCAATATCAGCTTCGGCACCGGTCTCGTCTACGGCCTCAAGATCCTGTTCGTCACGGCGGTCGGCGGCTATTTGTCGCCGCTCAAGGCGGCGCTTGGCGCCGCGGCCTTCGGAATGGCCGAATCGCTGTGGGCCGGTTACTTCCCGATCGAATGGCGCGATGGCTGGATATATCTCTTCCTCGTCGCCATGCTGGTGCTGATCGGCGCAAGCCGCGACCAGGCCAAGGTCGCCTGAATCCCTCAGACTTTGGTTGCATGACGTTCGGTGAACCGGCAGCTTTCCACCGGCGCCGTCGTTTGTCGCGCCTTGTCATGTTGACCAACCGGACCACGCACTGCATACCGTTGGGCCAAGCGACGCGAGACCGGAGGGGGAACCGGGCGCGGCGCCGGCATCAGGGAGGAATTGCATGGCAGGGCTACTCGCTCTCTCCAGGACGATCGACCGCATCAACGAGTTCATCGGCCGCTGGATCTCGTGGCTGATCCTGCTGGCGATCCTGGTAAGCGCCGGCAACGCCGTCATCCGCAAGGCGTTCGATATCTCCTCCAATGCCTGGCTCGAACTGCAATGGTACCTGTTCGGCGCCGCCTTCATGCTGGCGGCGGCCTACACGCTGAAGCAGAACGACCATATCCGCATCGACATCGTCTACGGCATGTTCTCGCGCCGCGTGCAGCACTGGATCGACCTTCTCGGCCACCTCTTCTTCCTGATGCCGTTCGTGGTGCTGATGGTGATCTACTTCGTTCCTTACGTGTCGCTGTCTTTCCGCAGCGGCGAGATGTCGACCAACGCCGGCGGCCTGATCGTCTGGCCGGCCAAGGCCATCCTGCTCGCCGGCTTCATCCTGCTGGCGCTGCAGGGCGTTTCAGAGATCATCAAGAAGATCGCCATCATGCGCGGCGACATGGAGGATCCCAATCCCTTCGTATCGGCGCATGAGCAAGCCGAGCTCGAGGCCAAGGCGCTTGCCGAAGAAGCCAAGGCGCTGGCCGGCGAGGTGCGCCCATGATCGAGTTCATCGCGCAGAACATGGCGCCGATCATGTTCGCCTCGCTGGTCATCTTCCTTTTGATCGGCTACCCAGTCGCCTTCTCGCTCGCCGCCAACGGTCTCCTGTTCTTCTTCATCGGCGTGCTGTTGTCGCCTTACTCCGGCGGATCGATCAACCTCGCCTGGCCGCTGCTGCACGCGCTGCCGGACAATTTCTACGGCACCAGGGTGATGTCGAACGACACGCTGCTGGCCATTCCCTTCTTCACCTTCATGGGCATCGTGCTCGAACGATCCGGCATGGCCGAGGACCTGCTCGACACGATCGGGCAGCTTTTCGGCCCGATCCGCGGCGGGCTTGCCTATGCGGTGATCTTCGTCGGCGCGCTGCTTGCCGCCACAACCGGCGTGGTGGCGGCCTCCGTCATCGCCATGGGTCTCATCTCGCTGCCGATCATGCTGCGCTACGGCTATGACCGGCGGCTGGCCTCCGGCGTGATCGCGGCCTCCGGCACGCTGGCCCAGATCATCCCGCCCTCGCTGGTGCTGATCGTGCTGGCCGACCAACTCGGCCGCTCGGTCGGCGACATGTATGCGGGCGCGCTGATTCCCGGCATCGTGCTGACCGCCATCTACATGCTCTACATCCTGATCATGTCGATCATCCGCCCGAACTCGATGCCGGCGCTGCCGGCCGAGGCGCGCACGCTCGGCCGCGGCGTGATCTCGCTGATCGTCGCTTTGCTGGTAACCGCAGCCATCTCCTATGCGGCCTACCGCTATCTGGTGCCGGCGCATGGCGATAACGCCGACATTCTCGGCGCCTGTGTCGGCGTGATCGTGATCTATGCCGTGGCGATCGCCGACCAGCGCCTCCACGTCAACATGATGTCCAAGCTGGCGCAGCAGGTGGTGATCGTGCTGATCCCACCGCTGGCGCTGATCTTCCTGGTGCTCGGCACCATCTTCCTCGGCATCGCCACGCCGACCGAAGGCGGCGCGATGGGTTCAGTCGGCGCGTTGATCATGGCTGCGGCAAAGGGGCGGCTGTCGCTCGACGTCATCAAACAGGCGCTGGCTTCGACGACGCGGCTGTCCTCCTTCGTGCTGTTCATCCTGATCGGCGCGCGCGTCTTTTCTCTCACCTTCTACGGCGTCAACGGCCACATCTGGGTCGAGCACCTGCTCACCTCGCTGCCCGGCGGCGAGACCGGCTTCCTGATCGGCGTCAACCTGCTGGTCTTCGTGCTGGCCTTCTTCCTCGACTTCTTCGAGCTCGCCTTCATCATCGTGCCGCTGCTCGCGCCCGCCGCCGACAAGCTCGGCATCGACCTGATCTGGTTCGGCGTACTGCTCGGCGTCAACATGCAGACCAGCTTCATGCATCCGCCCTTCGGCTTCGCGCTGTTCTACCTGCGCTCGGTCGCGGCGCGCGTGCCCTATCTCGACCGCATCACCGGCAAGCAGATCGCGCCGGTCACCACCGGCCAGATTTATTGGGGCGCGGTGCCGTTCGTCTGTATCCAGGTGATCATGATCGGGCTCACCATCGCCTTCCCGCAGATGGTGATGCGCTACAAGGGTGCCGCTGTCGAACCCGCCACGATAGACTTGAAGCTGCCGGAGATGCCGGGACTGTCGCCGCTAGGCACGCCGCCGGCCGACAATGGCGCGGCGCCGCCCGCCAATAGCGGCACGGCGCCGGCAGCCCCCGGCGCGCCCGATCTGTCGCAGCCGCCGAATTTCGGC
>NZ_RZSC01000939.1:0-1992 GCF_003998155.1 Mesorhizobium sp. M1E.F.Ca.ET.063.01.1.1 | reverse complement strand
CTACCGATGTCTCCAAGGCCGACGAGGTCGACCGGCTGGCGGAACTTGCCTACGGCGCATTCGGCGCAGTCTCGGTGCTGATGAACAATGCCGGGGTCGGCAACAATCCGGGCAAGCCGTGGGAAAACCGTGACGCCTGGAAGCGGCTGCTGGACATCAACTTCTGGGGCGTCGTGCATGGCGTCGAGGCCTTCGCGCCGCGCATGCTGGCCGCGGGCAAGCCCGGCCTGATCGTCAACACCGGATCCAAGCAAGGCATCACCACGCCGCCCGGCAATCTCGCCTACAACGTCTCCAAGGCAGGCGTGAAAACCTTCACCGAGGGTCTGGCGCATGCGCTGCGCAACGAGCCTGGAGCGAAGGTTTCCGCGCATTTGCTCATCCCCGGCTTCACTTTCACTGGACTGACCGAAGGCGCGACGGAAAAGCCGGCCGGCGCCTGGACGGGCGAGCAGGTTATCGATTTCATGCTGGCATCGCTCAAGCGGAACGATTTCTACATCCTCTGCCCGGACAACGAGGTGGCGCGGCCGATGGATGAAAAGCGCATGACCTGGGCGATTGGCGACATCATCGAGAACCGCCCTGCCCTGTCGCGCTGGCATCCGGATCACAAGGACGCGTTCGCCGCCTTCATGAACCGCTGACGGGGTCCGTTCAGGCGGCTGCCTTTTTCTTGGTGCCGTTCTTCCCCGCCACCGCCTTTTTGACGGCGGCCTGGGCGACCTCCCGGTCGTGCCGCTTTGCGGCCTTTTCGCATTTGTCGCGAATCTCCTCGACCTCGGATTCGGTCAGATGCTCGATGCCGATGAAGGTGTTGTGGGCCCGGCTTACCAGGATCAATTCATCGAGTTTGGTCTGGATGGCCGCGCTGTCGCGATTTTGCGTGTTCTGGATGAGGAACACCATCAGGAACGTGACGATGGTGGTGCCGGTGTTGATGACCAGTTGCCAGGTGTCCGAGAAGCCGAAAAACGGGCCGGTTACCCCCCAGACCAGCACGATCAGAACGCAGATGGCAAAGGTCGGCGGCATACCGGCCAAGTGAGCCACCCAATTGGCGACCTTGGTGAAAAGTCTCTCGATCATCCATCCCTCGCCGGAGCCGCCAGAACGCGGCGCTTCGAGAGAAACAAGGCGCCGGCCCCTCAGGTTCCCAACGATCGAATTTTCCGCCCGCACGCGCATGCAATCGGATACGCGCCAAAGCTGTTTCGCCGCGAAAAAACACCTTATTCGTTTGTTGCCATAGTGCCGATGCAGGTCAAAAAGCCTGCTCCTTCCGCTTCACGGCGGTTTACCTCCAGCCCCTTCCGTCGCGCCACCCCCGCAAGGCGGAAGGGGCACCGTCTTCCGGAAAATTGTGGAAAATCAGGGCGCTGCGCCTTCCCAACGATCGAGGAAGGCCTCGATCGGCAATGACTGAATGTCCGGGATCGCCCTGGCGAGTTTTTCCGGCGCCCAGTCCCACCAAGCAAGGTTCTCGATACGCGCCGCCGTGGCTGCGGCGAACCTCTGGCGCAGAGGCTTCGCCGGAACGCCGGCGACGATTGCGTAAGGCGGCACATCATGTGTCACCACGGCATTGGCGCCGATGACGGCGCCGTTGCCGATAGTCACACCAGGCATGACGACCGCGCCATGGCCGATCCAGACATCGTGACCGATGCTGACCGGCCTTGCCTGCCGCCGCTCGCGGAATGCCGCGTCGACGCCAAGCCAGCGGAAATACTCGTTCGGCCGGTAGCTGATCTTGTGCTGGGTCAACCGATCGATCGGATGCTCGAGCGCATTGATGCGGCTGTTGGCGGCGATCGAGCAGAATTTGCCGATCGTCGTGTAGATCGCTTCCGAATGGCGCTCGAAATAGGAAAAGTCGCCGACCGTCACCTCGCGCAGGATCACCCGCTCGCCGATCGAGGCATAGCGGCCGAGCTTGCACCCTTTCAGTTCCGCGGTCGGATGGATGCGCGGCTCGGGATCTTTCAGGAC
>NZ_RZSC01000938.1:0-1993 GCF_003998155.1 Mesorhizobium sp. M1E.F.Ca.ET.063.01.1.1 | reverse complement strand
ACCGTCGGCAGCGCGAAATGGGTGTCGGCAAAAGCGTGGCCGTGGCCCGGAATGTGCTTCATGACGGGCAGGACGCCGCCCGCCATCAAGCCTTCGGCCGAAGCTCGGCCAAGCTCGATCACGGCATTGGGCTTCGTGCCATAGGCACGAGCGCCGATCACCTCGCTCGCGCCTTTGACCGGAACATCTAGGACCGGCAGGCAATCGGCGGTGACGCCATGGCGCAGGAGATCGAAGGCGTGCAGGCGCGCCAGGAGCCATGCGGCGCGGCGGCCGGCTTCGCGATCGTCACGCCAAAGGGCGCCAAGCGCGCCGCCTGCCGGATAGTTCGGCGCCAGCGGCGGCCGCAGCCGCTGCACACGGCCGCCTTCCTGGTCGATGAAGACCGGAGCGTCCGGCCGTCCGACACAGTCGCGCATCGAAGCGACCAGGTCGCGGATCTGCTCGGTCTCTCCGATGTTGCGCGCGAACAGGATGAAACCCCAGGGGCGTTCATCCCGATAGAAGCTGATTTCCTCAGGAGCGAGCGATTTCCCGGCACAGCCGAGGATCATGGATTTTGATTCGGTCATGAATGGAATCTTAGGGCTTTGGCCAAGCAAAGGGAATCACCCCTGGCCCGCGACGCCCGAACCGGAAAACCGTCCACAACGAAACGCCGGCGCGGCCTTGCGGCGGCGCCGGCGTTGAAACGATCTGGGACGATCAGCGCGAGACGAAGCAGGTGCCGCCGGCCGCCTTATAGCTGGTGCACAGGTTGATCGCGTCGTTGCGCGACTGCGCCGGAACCCGGACGCGGTAGAACGTGCCCTTGCCGGCGATCTCTGCCTTGACGATGTTAGCCTTGCGCCCGGAAAGCACGCTGCCGTAGCGGCGCTGCAGGTCCTGATAGGTCGACTGGGCGCTTTCAACCGTCGGCTGCGAGGCGATCTGCATCGACCACGAGCCGCTGCCTGCCGCCGCCGCCGGATCGATGGAAGCGACCTGGTCGGGCTTGACCTCGCCGACGATGTCTACCGGCTGGTCGGAAGGGCGTGGCGGCGCCACCGGCACCTTCGCCGGCGTGTTGGCCGACTGGGCCTTGGCTTCATTCTTCGGCGCGGCATTGGGTATCGCTGGCTTGACCACCTCGGTCTGGTCGCCCTGACCGGCAGTCTGGTCGGTGGCCGGCGTGACCGTCCCCGTCGCCTGGGCGTCGCCCTGCCCGGCCGGAGCAACGTGCTGCGGCGCCGGATCGGCTGGCTCGGTTGCCGCCACTTTCGGCGCGGCAGGAGCCGGATCCTCGTGCGCGACCAGCGAGCCGTCAGGCTTCACCATCATGGTTTTGACCTTGCGCGGCGCTACGGCGACGACGTCATTGCCGGTCCCCTTGTCGGCCTCTTGCAGCACCTGGGCGATGCGGTCCTCCGATTTCGGCGTCGGAGCGGCCGGCTGCGCGGTGCCCTGGGCGCTACTCGGCGCTGCCGCGTCAGGACCCGACGCTACTGCGTCCGGACCCGGCGCTGCCGCGTCGGGATTGGCCGCTGCGTCGGCGCCAGACGCTGCATCGGTGTCGTCGGGCGAAAGATCGACGATCCGGCTCTGCGGCGGTTCCTTGGACGCCACGTCGATCGGCTCCTCGATGTTGGTCACCAGTTTCTGCTGCACCGGCTCGGCAGGCTTGGCCGCACCACCCTTGGCGACCGCGTCATAGACCTTGCTGTCCTGGTTCGGCACCACGGCGCCACCCGGATTCTCCGGCTTGACCTTGATCGGCGAATTGTCGGCCTTCACGATCACGGGCGCTTCGCTGCCGCCCTTGCCGCCAAAGGAGAAGGCAAGCGCGCCAAGGCCGCCCGCGATAACCACGGCGCCGACGAGCGCGGCAACCATCATGCCACGGCTGCGCGGCTTTGCTGCCTCCCGTTCGGCAAGGCCCGGCACAGTCATCGCCTCATCGAGTTCGGGATCGTAGTCGAGGTCATCGGTGGCGAAATCGTCCGCCTGCGTAACC
>NZ_RZSC01000937.1:0-1993 GCF_003998155.1 Mesorhizobium sp. M1E.F.Ca.ET.063.01.1.1 | reverse complement strand
AGATTCCTTGGGCGAGCGCCACGCCCAATCCTGAAATTGCGAGATCGAGTGCTGCCCGCGACGAATTGGCGGAGAGGCCGCGCCGTGCCGCCCGCCCTGGCTCGATGCCGGCCGCCTCGAACCAGTTGCGCCAGGACGGAAAGGCGGCGCCGGTCGGTCCCCAGTCGGTGTGGATCAGCGGCAGGCCGGCGAGGTTTTCGGACCTGATTGCGCCGGCAAGGCCCGGCGCGCAGACGGGATAGACCGCGTCCCGGACGATCTCCTCGGTCGGGTGCTCGCGATAGTGCGGGCCGTAGGAAAGCCGGATGTCGATCAGCTCATGGTCGAACGGCACCGGGTCGTCGTCGCCTCTGAGCGAGATGTCGGCGGCGCCGTGGCTGGCGACGAAGCCGGCGAGGCGCTCGGAAAGCCAGCCCATCGCCATTGACGGTGGCACCGAGATGACAAGCCTTGGCCGGAAAGCATCGCCGCCGCGCGCGACGCTGCCGATCTCCTGGAAGGCCATGGTGAGCCTCGGCAGCATCTCGACGCCGGCTTCGGTCAGCACGACGCGCCGGTTGACGCGGTGGAACAGCTTGCGGCCCATCTGCTCCTCGACGGTGCGGATGAGCTGGCTGACGGCGGCCGCCGAAATCGACAGCTCTTCCGCCGCCGCGGCGAAGCTGCCGGTGCGCGCAGCCGCCTCGAACGCCTGAAGTCCCCTCAGCGATGGAAGTGCGACCATGGCAATCCGAAAGATAAGCTAATCTTACCTATTTTACAGAAATCCTCGTTTTTCGAAAGGTTTCTTGCTGAGTAGGCTGGTTTCATGCACGCAATCGGCCGCAACGAACCCGTCGACCACCGCGACGTCATCGCCTCGCTGAGCAGTGCGGAGCGCAGCCGGCTGACCGGCAAGTCAGACTGGCCGGGCCTCCTCCAGTTCGCGATCCATCTCGGTGCCATCGTCGGTCTCGGCGCGCTGATCGCGGTCAAGGTTCCGTTCTGGCCGCTGCTGATGCAGCCGCAGGGCATCCTGATCGTGTTCCTGTTCACGCTGCTGCACGAAACGCTGCACAGGACGGCGTTCGAGACACAGTGGCTGAACGATGCCGTCGCTCGGCTCTGCAGCCTGGCGATCGCGCTGCCCGCCGACTGGTTCCGCTATTTTCATTTCGCCCATCACCGCTTCACCCAGGATCCGGAGAACGATCCGGAACTGGCCTTCCCGAAGCCCGAGACCTTGCGGCAATACATCGTCCATGTCTCGGGCCTGCCGGTGTGGTGGGGGCATTTCAAGACGCTCTGCACCAATGCCGGCGGTCGCTGCCGGGACAGCTACGTGCCGCCGAAGGGCTTGCCGAAAGTGCAGGCCGAGGCGCGCGCGATGATCGCTTTCTACGTCGTCTTGCTGGCGCTTGCCCTCTGGTTCAAGGCGACCGTGCTGCTTTACGTCTGGATCGTGCCGGCGCTGCTCGGGCAGCCCTTCCTCAGGCTCTATCTGCTGGCCGAGCATGGCCGCTGCCCCTTCGTCGCCAACATGCTGGAAAACAGCAGGACGACGATCACCAACTGGTTTGTCCGCAAGCTCGCCTGGAACATGCCTTACCATGCCGAGCATCACGCTTATCCCGGCGTGCCGTTCCACCAGTTGCCGGCGTTCCATCGGCTGATCGAGCGGCATCTCAAGGTGGTCGAGCCGGGATACGTGAGCTTCCACGAGAAATACATCGAGACGCTGCGCTGACGGTGCCTGGCGTCAGCCGGATTGGCGCAGCTTTTCCTGCGAGCGCAGCAGCCGGCTCGTCTCTGGGGCCTTGGCCGGCACGCCGATAAGAAAACCTTGTGCCTCGCCGCAACCTGCTTTGCGCAGCATCTCGAGCTGCGCTTCGGTTTCGACGCCTTCGGCGGTGACGGTGATGCCGAGCTCGGCGCCTAATCCGATCACGGTGCGTACGATCGCCGCCGTGTCGCGCCTGTCGAGGTCGCGGATGAAGGAGCGGTCGATCTTGAT
>NZ_RZSC01000936.1:0-1994 GCF_003998155.1 Mesorhizobium sp. M1E.F.Ca.ET.063.01.1.1 | reverse complement strand
GTCCCGTTGTGGACGGTGAACCGCTCGACCTTGCCGGCGATGGCCTCGAGAGCCTCGAGCTCCTTCAGCCGCAGCATCACCGGGTTCTCGGCCATCACCTTGGCCGTGTTGAGCAGCGAACGCGTGGCGTTCGTCTCCTCGCGGCGGCGGATGACGTTGGCCTCGGCCTGCTTCTCGGCCGAAACCACCTGGTTGAGGATCTCGCGCATTTCGCCCGGCAGGATGACATCCTTGAGCGCGATATCGCTGACCTCGAGGCCGATCGCGGCCATGTCGGCACGCACCTTGGCCGCCGCCTCCTCGTCGACCGTCACCTTCTTGTCGAGGATCTGGTCGAGCGTGAGCGCGCCAAGCGTCTTGCGGAAGGCGTACTGCAGGGCACGGTAGAGGGCTTCCGCGAAGTCCTTCACCGTGCTCACCGCCGTCACCGGATCGACGACCCGGTATTCAGCGGCGATGTTGACGCGGATCGTCACGCGATCCTTGGTCAGCATTTCCTGCCCGGCGACGTCAAGCGACTGGCGCTTGAGGTCGACGACCTTCACCTGGACCATACGTCCGACATTCCAGAAGGCGTGCACGCCCGCGGCAAGCGTGCGGGTGTAGACGCCGTCCACGAACAGCAACCCGACCTGGCCGTCCACGACCGGATGCAGGAACGTGTGTTCCGTCTTCCGGGCCTGCCCGATCCGGCGCATCAAGGCCGGATCGACGGCCAGATCGGCCGCCGTGTCGACGGACGTCACCTTCCACGGGCCGGCATCCGTCCACAGCACGAGCTTGCGGTCCGGAGTGAGAACGGCGTGGAGGGCGCCGTCGCGCTCGATGACGGCAATGTCGGTGCGCCCGGTGCGAACGACGGTGAAATGACGCGCGGCCACATCCGGGAGCTTGTCGAACAACGCCTTCTCGTAAGCCGAAACGAATTCCGGGTTCTTCAGGTCGTGCCTGGAGACTTCCAGGTTGCCGCGCCGGTTGGCGAGCCAATGCTCGCCCGGCATCAGGACAGCCTGGATCTCGCCCTTGTAGAGGGCGACGGCACGCTCATTTTCCTTCACGAGGACGCGCCGGCGTCCAAGAAGCTTTTCGAGAATGGTCTTCATTGTTTTACTCCTGTCGGGCATGGCCCCATGCGAGGCGTCAAGTCATGCGTCGATCGTCCTTTCGTTTCTCGTTTCCATCGTCTCTTCTCAATTCCGGGCACGAATGATCCGGAGACCGGTGGCATCGCCAAGCGGCGGGCCTTCGGGAGCGGATCGCGGGGCGGCGAGGCGGGCATGGAGGCCAAAGCCTCCTTTGCCGGCACTGCCGCGCCTTGATCGTCACCGCGGGCCTGGCCGCGAGCCGATGGCGCAAGACATCTTGGGCCGGCGGGGCCGAAGCCCTGCCGTCCGTGAAGTCCTCGCAATCCGGTCCCCGGACCGTTTTTCAGATAACACCGTAAAAGGGTGCCTTGGCTTATCAGCCAAATGGAGAAGGATTCGAACCTTCGGCCGTCAGATTATGAGTCTGATGCTCTACCCAACTGAGCTATCCGTGTCGTGGGTGTGGGAATCGAACCCTGCCTCCGGAGCCAAATCCGGCGCTCTCCATGAGCTACACCCGCAAGTCCCAACACTCCGAAACGGCACCGTACACAGCGCGGCAAAGCCGCCTGCGCGGGCGGAGACGAAAGCTCCAACCGTTGTGCTCGCTTCGGTTTTCGTGACCGGGAGCGCGCCTATAGACCCTGCGACGGGTTGTCGCAAGCGCCATTGTCGCGGTGGATTTGCGGCGTCTTCCGGGAGTTGTATTTCGGCAACACCAGCATGAGGCTGTGTCAGAAGGTAACCCGGCCGAGCACCTTGAGGCCGTCGCCGTCCGGCGCCACCACCACGGCCTCGCCCTCGCGCGGCGCGATGCCGGTAAGCGCCACGATGTTCTCCAGATGCGTGACCAGCACCAGATTGTCGGATCCGGAATAGCCCCGGATTTCCTTTATGATCGCCGCCATC
>NZ_RZSC01000935.1:0-1995 GCF_003998155.1 Mesorhizobium sp. M1E.F.Ca.ET.063.01.1.1 | reverse complement strand
ATTCGCGTTTCGCTATTCGCTAGGAATTTCCGCGCCGCATAGAGGCTCACCGCCGCAGCGTTCGACACGTTGAGCGAGCGGATGGCGCCGGGCATGTCGAGGCGGGCGAGCGCGGTCACCGTCTCTCGCGTCTTCTGGCGCAGGCCCTTGCCTTCGGCCCCAAGCACCAGCGCGATCTTGTCGCCGTCGAATGTCTTTTCGAGCTCGGCCGGCCCGTCTGAATCGAGCCCGATCGTCTGGAAGCCGGCCTCGTGCAACTGGCCGAGCGCGTCGGCCAGGTTCTTCACCTCGATCTGGTCGATATGCTCCAGCGCGCCGGAAGCCGATTTCGCCAATACGCCCGATTCCTGCGGGCTGTGGCGCGCCGTGGTGATCAGCGCGCCGGCGCCGAAGGCGACCGCCGAGCGCAGGATCGCGCCGACATTGTGCGGGTCGGTCACCTGGTCGAGCACCAGCACCAGCTTGGTGTCGCCAAGCGCGTCGAGACGCTTGGGCTTAAGGGGTTCCGCCTCTATGAGCACGCCCTGGTGCACGGCGTCCGAACCGGTGATCCTGTCGATGTCCTTGGGCTCGACCAGCTCGGCCTTGAAGGGCAGGACGGCAAGCTCGCCGATCGAAAGCCGCTCGGCGGCGTTGCGCGTCACCAGCATCTTTCTGATCTTGCGCCGGGGGTTGTCGAGGGCGGCGCGCACTGTATGCAGGCCATAGAGCCGCACCAGCCCGTCGGCGGGGCCTTCGCCCGCCGGCACCGGCTGGCGCGGCCGGAATGCCGGCGCGCCGCCGGCCTTCTGGTCGCGATGCGCGCGCCGAAGCTTGGCGTAGTGGGTGTCCTTCGGGGTGCCCGGCTTGTTGCTTTTGTTGTCGCTCATGCGGCTTCTATAGCGGTCCCGCCCGACTAAGGATATGGCCGTGTCGACGAATGCGGGACATCATCGAAAAACCGCCACTACGCCGGTTGACACCCACCGGCCTTGCCGCCATAAGGCGCATCGCTGATTTCGGAGAAAGTCCCTACTCGGGCTCCGGATCGGCGTGAATGACTCGTTGCATGGCTCCGGCGGCAGACTGGAGAGGTGCCCGAGTGGTTAAAGGGGACGGACTGTAAATCCGTTGGCTTAGCCTACGTTGGTTCGAATCCAACCCTCTCCACCACTGCCGGCCCGGAAGCCCTGAAACGAAAAGTCTCGGACCGAAAAGTGCATGGCGCTTTTCGGGTGAATCCGGTACTTCAGTGTAAGGCGCGGGTATAGCTCAGTGGTAGAGCAGCAGCCTTCCAAGCTGAATATGCGGGTTCGATTCCCGCTACCCGCTCCAGATTTCCATCCGCATCGCCGTTCCCACGAAAAGGCCGCGCGCCGAAGCGCGCAGCGCATTTCGCTTGATCCGCGTCCTAGCTGCTGAAAGCCGAGGCGACCTGATGCTGTTGCGGGATCTGGCCGTTGGGCGTCAGCTTGTCGACGATGCCGGGCAGCGCCGATGAGAGTTGCTGCAGCAGCTCCTGCTCGTTCAAGCCCGTGCGCTGCGCGATCTCGCGAATGACCTGCGGCCCGATCGCGGCGCCGAGATCGTTGGCGTTGATCGGCTGGTTCTGGCCGGTGCCGACCCAGGAATCGGCGACGCCGCCGTGCCCGGCATCCTTCAGCTTGTCGAGCAGGCCGCCCAGTCCGCCGAGCAGGCCGCCGTCGGCCGAGGTGCCGGCACCCGCGGGAGTAGGGACCGGAGCTTGAGGTTCGGCCGGCTGTTCCTCGCTCTTGCCGCTCAGCATCTTGCCGACCAGCAGCGCGCCGAGCGCGATCATCAGCGGTTTGGTGATGTTGCCGCCGGGAACGGCGTTGTCAAAAAGGCCCATCGTGGATCTCCTATCAACCAATTCCGCCCGGCGCCAAAATGGCGCAGCCGGGGGGGATTTCAAGCTGTCTTGAGCTTTTGGCAATCATATGAAAATGATTGGCATGGCGGGGATTGGAGGGAAAAGATGGGCATCATCAGCTGGAT
>NZ_RZSC01000934.1:0-2000 GCF_003998155.1 Mesorhizobium sp. M1E.F.Ca.ET.063.01.1.1 | reverse complement strand
GTCGAGGGAATGATGATCATGGGCGCCGAAGCCGCCGACGGCGCCCATGATCATCATGCCCTCGACACCGAGGTTGAGCACGCCGGAGCGTTCGACCACCAGCTCGCCGATGGCAGCGATCAAGAGCGGCGTCGCCGCCGTGGCGATGGTCAAAAGGATGTTGACGGTGATGTCCATCAGCGGGCCTCCTCCAGCTTGGGCGCGGCCTCGAGTTTCGGCGCGGCAAAGCCGATCAGACGAATGCGGTAATGAATGAGCGTGTCGCAGCCGAGCACAAAGAACAGAAGCATGCCCTGGAACACCCGCGCCACCTTGTCGGAGATGCCGAGCGCGCTCTGCACCGCCTCGCCGCCGAGATAGGTCAACGCCAGCACCAGGCCCGCGGCAACGATGCCCAGCGGATTGAGCCGGCCGAGGAAGGCGACGATGATGGCGGTGAAGCCGTAGCCGGGCGAGACCACCGGCTGCAACTGACCGATGGCGCCGGACACTTCCGAAATACCGGCCAGCCCTGCCAGCGCGCCGGACAGCAGGAAGGTGAAGAACACCATCTTGTTGAAACCGAAGCCGGCAAAGCGCCCTGCCCTTGGACTCGAGCCCAGCACGCGGACCTCAAAACCCTTCAGCATGCGGCTCATCATCAGCCAGATCCCTATCGCCGCGACCAGCGCGAAGACGAAGCCCCAATTGGCGCGGCCGGCATCCGGCATCAGCTCCGGCAGGATGGCCGAGTCGCCGAACTGGATGGTCTGTGGGAAGCCATGGCCCTGCGGGTCGCGCCACGGTCCGCGCACCAGCCAGTCGAGGAAGAGCTGCGCGACATAGACCAGCATCAGGCTGGTCAGGATCTCGTTGGTGCTGAAGCGGGTTTTCAGCAGCGCCGGGATGGCGGCGTAGAGGGCGCCGCCGACCATGCCGAGCAACAGCATCAGCGGCAGCACCAACGGACCTTCAAACTCAGGGAAGAGCACCGGGATGATCGAGCCGAAGATGCCGCCGAGGATAAACTGGCCTTCGGCGCCGATGTTCCAGATGTTGGCCTTGTAGCAGACCGACAGGCCGACCGCGATCAGGATAAGCGGGGCGGCCTTGATCGCCAGTTCATGCAACTGCCAGACCTCGCTGATCGGTTGAATGAAATAGACATCGAACGCGTTGAACGGATTGACGCCGAGCAACGCGAATAGAACCCCGCCGGCAATCATCGTCAGCACGAAGGCGATGAAAGGCGAGAGCACCGAAAACAGCGCCGAGCGCTGCGGGCGTTTGACCAGTTCGAGGCGCATCATGCCGTCTCCATGGTGTGTTCGGCGTGGCCGGGTTCGGCGCCACCCATCAACAGGCCGATCTTTTCGAAGGTGGCTTCGGCGATCGGAAGCGGCGCCGACAATTGGCCGTTGTGCATGACCGCGATGGCGTCCGACAGTTCGAACAATTCGTCGAGGTCCTGGCTGATGACGAGGACCGCCGAGCCGCTGCGGGCAAGCTCGATCAGCGCCTGGCGGATATGGGCTGCGGCACCCGCGTCGACGCCCCAGGTCGGCTGATTGACGACGAGCACGCTCGGCTTGCGGTCGAGCTCGCGGCCGACGATGAATTTCTGCAGATTGCCGCCCGACAACGCCGCCGCTTCCGGATCGGGCGCGCTTTTGCGCACGTCCATCGCCGCGATGATGCGCTGCGCGGCGCTGTAGACGGAGGCGTTCTTGACCATGCCGCCGGAGCCGACAAAGGACTTGCCGTCGGTGGCATGGCGCGAGAGCAGCAGGTTCTCCGAAAGCTTCATCCGGGGCGCCGCGCCGTGGCCGAGGCGTTCCTCCGGCACGAAGGCGGCGCCCATCAGCCGCCGGCCGGTGATCGGCAGGCCACCGGCATCCTTGCCGCGGATGCGCACCGCGCCTGGATCCTGCTGCAGCACCTCGCCGGAGACGGATTCGAAGAGTTCACCCTGGCCGTTGCCGGCGACCCCGGCGATGCCGATCACCTCGCCGGCGCGTACC
>NZ_RZSC01000933.1:0-2007 GCF_003998155.1 Mesorhizobium sp. M1E.F.Ca.ET.063.01.1.1 | reverse complement strand
AAGGAGACCGCATCGCAAGGGCCGGCGACTATGTTTTCGGCCTGATGGACGAAAGGGAACGCGCCCGCGCCGAGCGCGACCTCGAGATCGATCCCGCCTTTCGCGACGCGGTGCTGCGGCTCGCCGAGCGCATGCGTGCCCTGGAAACGACCGCGCCATCCAACGCGGCCTCCGACGAGCGCTGGAATCTTGTCCAGCAGCGGCTGGCCGGGTTGCCGCAGATGCGGCTTGCCGGGCTGAGCAACGGCGAATCGCAGCCGCAACCGATCATGATCCATCGACTCGAGCGCAAGCCCTACGGCGTCGGCGTACATTCCCTGGGCGGCCGGCTCGGACTTGTCATCGCGCTCGCCCTGCTGGCGGCCTTCGCGCTGGGCTATCTGGCGGGCACGCTATAGTTCACGCGACATCAGACGCATCGGCTGGCCGTCCTGGTCGAAAGTATCGACCGCAGTCCAGCCGAGCGCTTCGTAAAAAAGACGGGCCTCCCAGGTGTAGAGATAAAGCCTGTCCACGCCCGCCGATGCAGCATGGGCCTCGACGGCTCTTAGCAGCGCTGCGCCAACGCCCTGGCTTCGATGCGCTTCGTCAACGACAAGCCCGGCAAGCCATGGTGTCACATCATGCGCCGGATCGATCTCATTGCGAACGAGCAGGCAGCTTCCGATCGGCGCGCCGCCGACGCGGGCGACGAAGGCCGCCTCCAACCCGTCGCCACCGAGCAATGCGATAAGCCCGGCAATATCTTCTTCGAGCGTCCGGCCCGTACCCTCGAAGAAAGCCGCAAGGCGTAGTTTCGCTATGGCCTCGACGTCGCGCTCGGTCATGGCGTCGATTGTCGGTTGCATGATGCTTATCCAAAAAGAAACCGCCGGGCGAAGGCCCGGCGGTCAAACAAACCTTGACTCGATCTGCCGATCAATACGGGCAATTGTTGTCCGCGGTATAGTCGTGCACCTGGACCTTGCCGGCGATGATGTCGGCCTTGGCCTTTTCAACGGCCGCCTTCATCTCGTCGGTCACCAGCGCCTTGTTGTTGTCGTCCATGGCGTAGTCCACGCCGCCCTCCTTGAGGCCGAGATTCTGGACGCCGCCCTTGAAGGTGCCGTTCTTGCCGTCCATGAAGGCGTTGTAGACGGCGACGTCGACGCGCTTCATCATCGAGGTCAGCACCTTGCCGGGCTGCAGGCCGTTCTGGTTGGAATCGACGCCGATGCCGAGCTTGCCGGCATCAGCGGCCGCCTGCAGCACGCCGACGCCGGTGCCGCCCGCGGCGGCATAGACGACGTCCGCGCCCTGGTCGATCTGCGTCTTGGCGATCTCGCCGCCCTTGGCCGGGTCGTTCCAGGCGGCCGGCGTGTCGCCGGTCATGTTCTGGATGACGTCGGTGGCGCCGGCCGACTTGGCGCCGCCGACATAACCGCACTCGAACTTGCGGATCAGCGGAATGTCCATGCCGCCGACGAAGCCGACCTTCTTCGACTTCGACGCCATCGCCGCCAGGATGCCGACGAGGTACGAGCCCTCATTTTCCTTGAATACCAGCGAGCGGACATTGGGCAGGTCGACGGCATCGTCGATGATGGCGAAGTTGAGGTCGGTATATTCGGCCGCGACCTTCTTCAGCGCATCCTCCCAGGCGAAGCCGGCCATGACGATCGGGTTGCGGCCGTCCTCGGCGAAGCGGCGCAGCGCCTGCTCGCGCTGCGAGGCGTTGGAAACCTCGAATTCGACGTAAGCGACGCCGGTTTCGGCCTTGAACTTCTCGGCGCCGTGAAAGGCGGCCTCGTTGAAGGATTTGTCGAACTTTCCGCCGAGATCGTAGAGGATGGCCGGCTGGACATCCGCGGCGAAAGCCGGAAGAACCATTGCAGTTGCGGCCAGAAGGCCGAGAACGATACGTTTCATGTGATCCACACCCTGTCGGTTATTTTCCGTTTGCACCACATCCCTGCCCGGTTCTCCGGCAGGCATGCGACGTCAGGCAGGAAGTGTTTTCCCCTCCCG
>NZ_RZSC01000932.1:0-2012 GCF_003998155.1 Mesorhizobium sp. M1E.F.Ca.ET.063.01.1.1 | reverse complement strand
TCTCGGCACCGACAAGCCGGCGCATATCCTGACGCCTTCGGTGACCTCGCGCGGCGTGGTCAACATGACGGCTTTGGCGGTGGTCGAGGCGGCGCACAAGGCGCAGGCGATCGCCGATCTGGGTTGAGGACGCTCTGGCCGTAAACACCGATGATGCTTCATTGTAAGGTGGTTGCGGCCATCACGGCCTCACTGCCACGCTTCGACGTTCAAGCGCGAAAGACGAATGGGCAGATGCGAGGGTTGAATGAGCTTCGAACTAGCCATGCTCGCCGCAAGTTGCGTGCTCTGTTTCATTCACATCGTTCTCGCCTCGCATTCGGCGAGCTTCCAGCGAGGTTACCGCTGGACGGCCAGCGCCCGAGACGCCGAAGTCCCTCCGCTCACAGGTGTGGCAGGGCGCCTGGAAAGGGCACTGCGAAACTTCGTCGAGACATTTCCGGTGTTCGTGGCGGCGGTTTTTCTTGTTCACGCGGCTGCCCACGAGACCGCGCTCAGCAAGTGGGGAGCCGGACTCTATTTTTCGGCCAGGCTGGTCTATCTTCCGCTCTATGCATTCGGCGTTCCCCTGCTCCGCTCGCTCGTTTGGAACGTTTCGTTTGTTGGAATCGTTCTGCTTTTGCTGGCATCGGTGTGGCCCGACCTGCCTTTACTAGGGAACAGTTAACCACGAACACGGTAGCCTTCCGGCCACGGCAATCGGGGTTTCTGGCGGATGAAAGGATTGAAGCTGACGCATCTCGCGGCGCTGCTTGCGGCGCTGGCGGCGTCGGCTGTCGCCGTGACCGAGCCGCAGGCGGCCTCCCGCATGTGCCGCCAGCTCGAAGCCGAGCTTGCCGCCGCGCGCGGCGGTGGCGGCGAACCGGGCCTGATCCGCAAATATGACGACGCGATCGCGCGACAGCGCGAGCAGCTGGCGAAGGCGCGAAGCCGCGCCAGCGACGCCAATTGCGGCTTTACTCTGTTTTCGCGCAATGTCAGCCAATGCGCGGCGATCAATGCCTCGATAGAGCGCATGAACGCCAATCTCGACACCTTGCAGGCCAAGCGAGAGCGGCTGGCCGGCGGCGGCACGCGGCGCGACCGCAGCCGTATTCTTGCGGCGCTTGATGCCAATGGCTGCCGCGGCGACGAGGTCGCGCCGCGGCGCACGCCGATCGAAGAGGCTGCCCGCAACAATGGCGGCGGCAATCTTTTCGAGCAGCTTTTCGGCCGCGGCGATCAGGAGATCGAAACGCTCGACACGCCTGGAGTGGCCGATGCTCCGCCGGACGACCCCAGCGTCCGCAACATCCGCCGCGTCATAAACCAGCCGGACGGCATGGACCTGCCGAGGCAGAGCGGCGAGTTCCGCACGGTTTGCGTGCGCACCTGCGACGGCTATTTCTTCCCGATGTCGAACGCTGCCTCTTACGGCGATTTCGAACGCGATCAGAAGAATTGCGAATCGAGCTGCCCCGGCACCGAGATGCAGGTCTTCTACGCGCAAGGCATGGAAGATGATGCCGGCAACATGACCTCGTCGGTGACCGGCCAACCTTACAGCGAGCTGCCGACCGCCTATCTCTACAAGCAGGCCAACTACTCGCGGCCGCCGCAATGCGGCTGCAATGCCCAGGCCGGCAATTTTTCGATCATCGCCGGCAATCCGCCCAATCCCGAGCAGTCGCAGCCGGACAGCGAGGCGACGCCCTTCATGCCGGTGCCGGCCTCGAAGCCCGATCCCGGCGCCGACCCCGAAACGCTTGCCAATGCCGAAGGCGGGCTTGACCGCGAGGCGATCAAGCGCCTGACCACCAAGGCGCCGGTGTCGCCGGTTTCGGCTTTGCCGCCGGAACAGCGCAAGGTCAGGGTCGTCGGGCCAGCGTTCCTTCCCGACCCATCAGCGGCAATAGATCTGAAAGCTCAGGCCCAGAAGTCTGCCCAGTAAGCGCCAGCCTCAGAGGCATGAACAGCGGCTTGCCCTTGCGGCCCGTCGCTTCCTTGATCTTGCCGGTCCAGTCCTTCCAGAC
>NZ_RZSC01000931.1:0-2017 GCF_003998155.1 Mesorhizobium sp. M1E.F.Ca.ET.063.01.1.1 | reverse complement strand
ATCATCGTCACCTGCTGGCCTTTGCCCGCAGCGTAAACCGATTCCACGGCGCCCAGCGCCATGCCGTCATTGGCGCAGAAGATGGCGACGAGATCGGGATGCGCGGTCAGCGTGTCTGTGGCGATCGAGGCCGCCTTGCCGCGATCCCAGTCGCCCGGCAGCGAAGCGACGATCTGCAGCCCTGGCGCCAGTTCCTTCAGCTTGTCGGCGAAGCCCTTGGCGCGCTTCTCGCCGGTGATGTTGCCGGAGAGACCTTCGATCACCAGCACCGGACCCTTGGCGTCCTTGCCGAGCTTGGAGACGAGATATTCAGCACCCTGCGCGCCCGCCGCGACATTGTCGGAGCCGATATGGAAGGTGACCTTGACGCCTTCCTTGTCGAGAACCGCCTGGTCGAGATTGTTGTCGAGATCGACGATCTTGATGCCGGCGTCCTGCGCCGACTTCAGGCAAGGCAGGAGGTTGGTCGAGTTGATGGCCGCGGTGATCATCGCCACCGGCTTGCGTTCCAGCATCGTGTTGCAGAGGTTGAGCTGCGGCTCGGCCGCCTGGTCGCTTTCGGCCGCTTGCTGGAAGTATTTCACGCCGGCTTCCTTGGCGCCGTCGGCGACGCCCTGGGCCATCGCGCCCCAGAACGGATTGGCCAGCGTCTTCATCAGCACGCCGTATTCGCCGTCTTCTGCCCTGGCGGCGCCGACCGCTGACATTACCAAGGCGACGCCCAATGCAAGAGTAAATCGATTTATCTTCAGGATAAGCGATGTCATTCCAATCCTCCGTTTGTTTGCGCCGGGTGTCTGGGCCAGGGCCGGCGCTTTTCTTCCGTTGTCGACAATGGGGGCTATTGTCGGTCTCCTCCCCCGGAATGCGGGACGCTGCCTGGCGAGCCAACGGATTCCCGCATCAACACCTTGCAAGGTTCGAGCCGCGCCCTCGGCGGGCCGCCCTCGCCTTCGATCCTGCGAAACAAAACTTCCATTGCGTTGCCGGCGATCTCGCGCACCGGCTGCACCACGGCGGCGATGGCCGGCCAGGTCACCTGCATCCATTCGGCATCGTCGAAGCCGACCAGCGAGATGTCGTTCGGGCAATGCCAGCCGCGTCGCCGGAATTCCGACAGCGCCACCAGCGTGCCCTTGAGGAACAGCGAATAGACCGCCGTCGGCCGCTCGCCCCTGTCAGCCCCCTTGGAGAAATAATCGTGAAGCAGCGCCCGCAAAGGCTCGACCTCGCTTTCGGAAAGCACAACGTCGATGCGGATGTCGGGCGCAAGTTCCAGCGCGGTGCTGCGGAACCCCTCAAGACGGGCACGCACAGTCGCCGCCTGCTGGCCGAGGCCGACCACGAGGATATGGCGATGGCCCTTGCCGACCAGCGCGCGCGCCACTTCGGCGCTCGCCGCGGAACTGTCGGCCGAAACCGTGTCGAAGGCATCGTCGGCAAGCACGCGGTCGATCAGCACCCCGGTCATGCCGTTCGCCTTCATGAAGGCGGCCGCGGGACCATGCTCGTTGCGCACAGGCGCCAGCACGACGCCGGCGACGCGCCAATCATGCATGCGGGCAAGGATCTCTTTCTCCCGCGCCTCGGATTCACGGCTCGACGCCGCCACCAATGTGTAGCCGCGCTGCTCGGCAAGGCCCTCGAGTTCCGTGACCATCTGGCCGAAGAACTCGCTTTCGAACTCGGGCATGATGGCGCCGATGATGCGGCGCTTGGCCCGGCGCATGTCGGAGGCTAAAGGGTCGACGCGGTAGCCGAGCAGTTCGACGGCATCGAGGACGCGCTGCGCGTTTTCCGGCTTCACCGTCGTGACGCCGGCCAGCACCTTGGAGACGGTCGCCGCGGACACGCCGGCATGGCTTGCCACATCGTGGATCGACGGGCGCCGCTGCTGGGCTTCCTGTTGCGCCATTAATCTCCTCCCGCGGGCGGCTGGCCGCAAACCCTCTTGCTAATGTAATCGATAAATCGATTTTTCGCTGTTGTAAATCGTTTCATCCGAAGTAAAAAACGC
>NZ_RZSC01000930.1:0-2018 GCF_003998155.1 Mesorhizobium sp. M1E.F.Ca.ET.063.01.1.1 | reverse complement strand
ACCGGGCAGAACCTGATCGATACGGGCGAGATGCGGGTGCTCGCCATAGAGCTTGGCGCGCAGCTGCGCCAGCGAATCGAACGGCAGCTTCTTGCCGAGCACGTCCGAAAGCGCCCTCAGGATCGCCCAGTCCTCGCGCGCCTCGCCCGGCGCGAAGCCGGCACGGTTGGTCTGCTGCACGCGGCCTTCCGTGTTGACATAGGTGCCCGACTTTTCGGTATAGGCCGCGCCCGGCAGGATGACGTTGGCGCGGTGCGCGCCGGCATCGCCATGCGTGCCGATATAGACGACGAAGGCGCCGCCGGTCTTGGCCATATCGATCTCGTCGGCGCCAAGCAGGAACAGAAGATCCGTCTCGCCGAGCATGCCGGCGACGTTCTTGCCGCCCTCGCCCGGCACGAAGCCGACATCGAGGCCGCCGACTCTGGCCGCGGCGTTGTGGAGCACCGCGAAGCCGTTCCAGTCGGCCGTCACGGCCTCAACGGCCGTGGCGAGCTTGGCCGCCTGGCCGAGCACCGCCGCGCCATCGGCGCGCGCCAGCGCGCCCTGGCCGACGATGATCAGCGGATGCGTCGCCTTCTTCAGCACCTCGAAGAACTTGCCGTTGCCGTCGGCCAGGTCCTTCAGCGATTCGGGGCCGGCGCCGAGCAGTTCGTAGTCGTAGCGCGTGTCACCGATCTCTCCGATGACGCCGATCGGCAGATTGCCGACGCGCCAGCGCTTGCGGATGCGCGCGTTGAGCACCGAGGCCTCGAAGCGGGGATTGGCGCCGATGATCAGCACCGCGTCGGCCTGCTCGATGCCCTCGATGGTCGGGTTGAAGATGTAGCTGGCGCGGCCGAGCGACGGATCGAGCGCTGCGCCATCCTGGCGGCAGTCGATGTTCTTCGAGCCGAGCGCTGCCATCAGAAGCTTGAGCGCGTAGATTTCCTCGACCGCAGCGAGGTCGCCGGCAATCGCCCCGATCCGCTCGGGCGCCGTCTTCGAAACCTCGTCCTTGATGGCTACAAACGCTTCTGCCCAGCTTGCCGGGACGAGCTTGCCGTTCTTACGCACATAGGGGCGATCGAGGCGCTGCGTGCGCAGGCCATCCCAGATGAAGCGGGTCTTGTCGGAGATCCACTCCTCGTTCACCGCTTCGTTGACGCGCGGCAGGATGCGCATCACTTCACGGCCCCGGGAGTCGACGCGGATCGCCGAGCCGACGGCGTCCATGACATCGATCGATTCCGTCTTGGTGAGCTCCCATGGCCGCGCCTGGAAGGCGAACGGCTTGGAGGTCAGCGCGCCGACCGGGCAGAGATCGATGACGTTGCCCTGCAGCTCGGACGTCATCGCCTGCTCGAGATAGGTGGTGATCTCGGCATCCTCGCCGCGGCCGATCAGGCCAAGCTCGGAAATGCCGGCGACCTCGGTGGTGAAGCGGACGCAGCGCGTGCAATGGATGCAGCGGTTCATCACCGTCTTGACCAGCGGGCCGATATATTTGTCTTCGACCGCGCGCTTGTTCTCGTGATAGCGCGACGAATCGACGCCGAAGGCCATCGCCTGGTCCTGCAGGTCGCACTCGCCGCCCTGGTCGCAGATCGGGCAATCCAGCGGATGGTTGATCAGCAGGAACTCCATCACGCCTTCGCGGGCCTTCTTGACCATCGGCGTGTTGGTGAAGATCTCCGGCGGCTCGCCATTCGGGCCGGGGCGCAGGTCGCGCACACCCATGGCGCAGGAGGCTTGCGGCTTGGGCGGACCGCCCTTCACCTCGATCAGGCACATACGGCAGTTGCCGGCGATCGACAGCCGCTCGTGGAAGCAGAAGCGCGGCACTTCCGCGCCGGCGTCCTCGGCCGCCTGCAGCAGCGTGTAGTGGTCGGGTACCGTAATCTCTTTCCCGTCGACCTTGAGCTTTGCCATTCGCCTCGAACCCTCGCGGATTTCCCGCAATCTCTCTTTCCGGGCGCGACTGATGCCGCGCCCGGCATTTCATTTCACTTCTTCGCGGCCAGCGCCGCCGCCTGGGC
>NZ_RZSC01000092.1:0-13509 GCF_003998155.1 Mesorhizobium sp. M1E.F.Ca.ET.063.01.1.1 | reverse complement strand
CGCCGAAGAGGTCCGCGCCGCCCGGAACGTCGCCCTGCGCCTCGATCTGCCGCTTTGTGGAGAGCCCATCGAGCCGGTCCCCGAAATCTGCCGGAAAGAGCTCGGTGAAGACGCCGTAGCGGAGGTTCTGCCGGGGCGTCCGGGATTTGACCCGCGCCCAGGCGGCATCGCTGGCGATGAAGCGCGCCTTGGGAAACAGCGGGAGGCCGGAAATGTGATCGGCATGGAAATGCGTGACGATGACCGCGCGGATGTCGTCCGGCGAAAGACCGAAGCGCTTCAGCATGGGCAAGACCTGTTCGGCGCCGTTGAGCTCGGGTTTCAACACCGCGCCGTAGAGGCGCAGCCTCCGACTGCGTCCCTCGCCCGTCAGCGCTTCTGGGGTGTAGCCGGTGTCGATCAGCACCGCACCTTCCGTTGGATGAAAGATAAGCCCGTAGCGGACCCGGAGCCGCACGCTGCGCCAGCCGCCGCTACGCAGGATCAGCCGCTCGACAGCATTCACCCAGGCGCTGTTGGCGAAGACGATCTTCATGGCATGGCCCCGCCGAACGTGCGGTCGAGCCCTTCCCCGAACGAGATTTTGGGCACCCAGCCGAGCACACATCTCGCCTTGGAGAGATCCAGGCTCTGGCCATAGGCGAAGAGGCCGAGCCCATAACGCGTGACCGGTGGCTCGGGTCGGCCGGGCAACATGAGCGCCACCGTTTCCATCAGGCCCGCCGCGAGCATGGCCGGCGCCAGCGGCATCGGCCGCCAGCGCGCCGTGAGCCCGGCGCGCGCGCAGGCCTCGTCGGCGACGCGGCGCACCGGCAGCGCCTCGCCGCCGGAGATGTTGAATATCTGGCCCTCGGCTTCCCCGGGTGCGGCAAGTGCCACCATCACCGCATCGACGACGTCGTCGACATGGGTGAGATCTATTTGCGCGCGGCCGTCGCGAAACAGCGGCAGCGGCCGGCTTTTCGCCGCCTTGATGAGGCGCGGCAGCAGCGCGCGGTCGCCGGCGCCGTAGATGCCACGTGGCCTCAGCACCACCGGATGGGCGGCTGGTGCGGCGAGCACGATCCTCTCCGCCTCGCGCTTGGTGCGGGCATAGTGGTTGACCGGTTCGGGCAAGGGGGCGTCCTCGCTTAGGCCAAGCTGGTCACGGAAGGCAAAGCAGACGGACGGGCTGGAGATGTGGAGGAAACGGCTGACGCGCTGGCGGATCGCGAAATCGACGAGGTTCTGCGTTGCAGTGACATTGGCCGCTACGAAATCCTGGAGCCGGCCGAAGGGCGAAGAGAGCGCGGCGCAATGGATGATCCGTTCGACCCTGCCGAGCCGCGGATCGAGCGCGCCGTCGAGCGGCTGGGTAAGATCATGGCGGATGATGCGATGGCCGGCGGCCTCCAGCGCCGCGCAGCGTGCCGTGTCGCGGCCAAGCCCGAGCGCCAGGGTGCCCGATGCGGCCAGCCGCTTGAGCACATGGGAGCCGAGGAAGCCGCTGGCACCGGTGACGAGCACGACCATCGTCAGGCCTCCAGCGCCATGCCGCCGAAGGACACGCCAGCCGAGGTGCCGAGGAAGAGCAGCTTCATGCCGGGCGCCACCCGGCCTTCGCGGCGCGCGACATCGAGCGCGAAGGGAATGGAGGCGGCGATCTGGTTGCCGAAGCGGGCCGCGATGTCGACGAGCTTTTCCGGCGCGAAGCTGGTCTGGCGCGCCATATGCGCAAGTGCCAACGGACTTGCCTGGTGCGGGATGACGAGGTCGACATCGTCATGTCGCCAGCCGGCTCGCTCCAGCAAAGCATCGACAAAGCCGTTGAAATGGCGCGAGGTCAGCCGGAACAGTTCCTTGCCGTCCATGTGGAACAGGCTGTGGCGGGCGAACTCTTCCCGTTCCTTCTGGAAGTCGAAACGGGTGCCGCCCGAACCGATGCCGCAAGCTTCCCAGGCCGACGGATAGGTGCGCATCAGGCTCGCCGCCACCCTGCCCTCGCCAGGTCCGGCCCTGCGCAGCACGGCAGCCGCCGCGCCGTCACCGAAGAGCGCCGCGACTTCAGGTGCCTCGCGCCACGGCAGAGCGCGCGAGGCGACTTCGGCGGAAAATACCAGCGCCGTCTCGCATTGCCCGGCCTCGATCATGCGGCCGGCGGTATCGAAGGCTGTGAGAAAGCTAAGGCATGTGCTGTTGACGTCGAAAGCGGCGGCCGAACCGTCGGCAAGGCCAAGACGCTGCATGACCAAAGGCGCGGTCGCCGGCAGTGGCTGGTAAGGCACGCCGCAACCGCCGATGATCACGTCGAGGGCGTTCGCTTCGAGCCTGGCATCGTCGAGTGCAAGACGCGCAGCATCACAGGCGAGGTCGATCTGCGATTCGGCCGCGCAAACATAGCGCTCGGTGACGCCGGTGGCTGCCTCGAGCGAGCCCTGGCCGAGGCCCAGCCTCGCTTCCAGCGCGCTCGTGGTGATGCACTCTGCCGGCACCGCCCTGCCGGTTCCGACGATCCTGATCCGCATCCTCCCCCCATGCGTGAACTCGCGTTTATCTAAACCAAAATGCGGTCGATAGCGATGTTCATGAGGCTAGCGCGGCTGAGTTCGGGTCAGTCCGCCTGGAGGAAGCGCGTGACTGCATTCATGAATTCCGCCCGGCGCTCGACATTGAGCAGATGAACGCCCGGGAGCAGCACGAGCTCGGCGCCGGGGATTGCTGCGGCTATCGCCTCGCTGTGGCTGGCGAGCGTCACCTTGTCGTCCTTTCCGCCTATGACCAGCGTCGGCGCGGTGATCAGCGAGATCGGGCGGCGCAGATCGGGGTCGCGCACGGCGGCGAAGCATCCGGCAATTCCTTGCGGCGACATTGCCAGGATCGCGGCGTGGAAGTCCTCGACGGTCTCGTTCTCGCCGCCAAGCATCGAGGCCGGGAACCAGTTGCGCATGAACATGTCCGCCGTGGCCGACAGGTCGCTTGCCGCAAGCACGTTGCGGATCTGCTCGTCGAAATAGGACGCCGGCCCGAGATGCGGCGAGGTGTTGGAGAGAATCAAGCGCTCGATGCGTTCCGGCGCATGGACGCCCAGCCACTGGCCGACGAAGCCGCCGAGCGACAGGCCGAGGAAATGCACGCGCTCGATCCCGAGGAAATCGAGCAGTTCCAGCACGTCGCGGCCCAGCCGGTCGAGCGAATAGGCTCCTGCCGGCGCGTCGGAACCGCCATGGCCGCGAAAATCGTAGCGCAGCACGCGGAAGGATTTGGCGAGTTCAGCAACCTGGCCATCCCACATATGGAAGGTCGTGGCGATGGAATTGGACAACACAAGCACCGGCCGGTCTTCCGGGCCGTCGAACCTGTAGGCGATACGGGTGCCGTCGCCCGCCGTGAAATGAAGCGTTTCGGTCATTTTGGTCCTCATCTTGATCAGGCGGGAGGTCGTCCTGCGTCGTTTCGATGAGGACGTTAGGTCTGGTTACTATCGAAGAAAATTACTATGATTCGACGGTCTCTGTAGGATGTTACGACAATGCACGATTTGAAGCTCCACGATCTGAGGTGCTTCGACGCTGTGGCGAGCGAGGGCAGTTTTCAGGCCGCCGCGGTTGTCCTGAGCCGGACGCATCCTTCCGTCTTCGCTGCGGTCGCACGACTGGAAGAACAACTCGGCCTAACCCTGCTCGACCGCAGCGGCTATCGGGTGAGCCTGACGGATGAAGGCCGGCAGTTCCATGCCCGCGCCCGGCTGGCGCTACACGAGATCGAACATCTTCAGAGCTACGCAGGCCAGTTGGCAAGCGGCGAAGAAACCTTCCTGCGTGTGGTGATGGGCGACGTCTGCCCTCGGCCCAGAATTCTCGGCCTGCTCAGCCGCTTCTTCGCCGAGCGGACCCGCACGCGCCTGCATCTGGAATATGAAGCGATCAGCGGGCCGGTCGAACGGTTGATGGATGCCGAGGTCGATCTCATTTTCCATCGCGCCAATCCTTCCGATCCACATCTCGAACGGATCGACCTTTGCGAGGTCGCGTTCGTGCCCGTGGTGGCGCCCGGGTTCCTGCCATTCCAAGACACGCGCGAGATCACGCCGGAGGCGATGCGCCCATTCACCCAGTGCGTGATCCGCGACACGGCGCGGCGTCCGTCGACAGAGAATTTTTTCGTCCTCGACGGCGCGCATTCCTGCTCGACGCCGGACCACATGATGAAGAAAGAGCTGATCCTGCACGGACTGGCCTGGGGCCATCTGCCTGAGTGGCTGATCGAGGATGAATTGAGCAACGGGCGGCTGATCTCGATCGCCGGCAGGCACATTCCCGGCCGCACCGAAACCGTGGCGGCTGTGCGCCGGCGCGACCGGCCGCACGGCCCGGTGGCCGAGGCGCTGTGGCTTTATTTGCAGGCGCAGGGACGCGACCAAACCCTAGAGAATCGGGGCAGCGTTCCTTAAGCCTTGCGTTCCCAGCGGCGGTCCGGCGTCTGCTGCCAGTAGGTCACGGCGTGGCCGGCTTCCTTCATCGTCTTCCAGTGGCCGCGCGCGCCTTCGAGCTGTGCCGCGTCATGGCCGTCGAACAGGAAGACGGCACGCTCGTAGCCGGAAAGCTCGGGCGGGGTCGCGCCATCGACGAGGAAACGGATCTGCGCGGCATTGGGGTTGCCCTCGCCCGTCGTAAGTAGGATCGGCTGCTCGGCCGGATAGGCTTCGCGGTCGGTGGCGTGCGCCAGGAAGGAATCGTCTCGGAACGTCCACAGATGTTGATCGAGGGCGTCGCGCCGCTCCTCGGTGCCAGTCTGCACGACGGCGCGCCAGCCGCGTTCGACGCTGCGCTCGAGGAGCCCTGGCAAGGCCTCCTCGAGTGTCGATTCCGTCAAATGGTAAAAGAGGATGTCGGCCATCGCTACGCCGCTCGCCAGGGAAGGCTTCGAGAAATTTCGTTCCGCCGAGTCGTATGACGTGGTTTTCGAGAACCGGAGCGAAGCGGACTTTTAGGTCCGTGAGCACCGGAAGCGGAGAAAACCGCGGCAGATGGCCGGTGGAGCGAATTTATCAAGCCTTACCCCTCGTAGTGGTCGCGCACCAGCCTGTCGAGCAGCCGCACACCGAAGCCCGAGCCCCAGGACTGGTTGATCTCGCTCGCCGGCGCGCCCATCGCAGTGCCGGCGATGTCGAGATGCGCCCAGGGCGTGTCCTTGACGAAACGCTGCAGGAACTGCGCGGCGATGATGGCGCCGCCGTAGCGGCCGCCGATGTTCTTCATGTCGGCGTTCTTGGAATCGATCAGCTTGTCGTATTCGGCGCCGAGCGGCATGCGCCACAGCCGCTCCTGCGTCGCCTGGCCGGCGCCGAAGAGCCTGCCCGCCAGCTCGTCATTGTTGGAGAACAGGCCGGCGTAGTGCTGGCCGAGCGCAACCATGATGGCGCCGGTAAGCGTCGCCAGGTTGACCATGAATTTCGGTCTGAAGCGGTCGTTGGCGTACCAGAGCGCATCGGCGAGCACGAGGCGGCCTTCGGCGTCGGTGTTGAGCACTTCGATGGTCTGGCCCGACATCGAGGTGACGATGTCGCCCGGCCGCTGCGCGTGGCCGTCGACGGCGTCATCGGCCTTGGCCTTGCGCGCGGCCAGCGCATGGATCAGCCCGGTGACGGCGGCCGCACCCCCCATGTCGCCCTTCATGTCCTCCATGCCGGAGGCCGGTTTCATCGAATTGCCGCCGGTGTCAAAGGTGACGCCCTTGCCGATAAAGGCGATCGGCGCGTCCTTGGCCTTGCCGCCCTTCCATTGCATGACGGCCATGCGGGCGCCGCGCGGCGAGCCTTGCGCGACGCCGAGCAGCGAACCCATGCCGAGCTTCTTCATCTCCTTCTCGGTGAGGATCTCTACCGCGACGCCGAGCGCCTCCAGTTCCCTGGCGCGGGCGGCGAACTCGACGGGGCCGAGCACATTGGCCGGTTCGTTGACGAGATCGCGCGCAAGCAGCACGCCGTCGATCACCGCCTCTTCGCTGGCGAAGGCTTTTTTCGCAGCGGCGGGATCCGCGCAATGGATGGTTATCTTGGCGGGCTTCGCCGCTTCGGCCTTTTTGGCTTCAGGCTGGCCGTTTTCCCTCTCTTTCCTGGTCTTATACTTGTCGAAGCCATAGCTGCGCAGAAGGATGCCCGCGGCAAGGTTCGCCGCCTGCCTGCCGTCCGGCTGAAGTTCAGGCAGGTCGAGGATCACGGCGACTTCCGCAGCCTTGCGCAACGAGGCGGCAACGGCGCCACCGAGCTTCAGCCAGGCATGGTCGCCGAGATTCGCGACCTTGCCGGCGCCGATCGCGACCAGCCGGTCGACCGACGTCCCTTCCGGCGCCAGAACCTCGGCCGAGTTCGCGAACCTGCCGGAGAAATCGGCGACCGGAAACGCGCGGGCAAGCGCACCCGCCGGATCGCAGGCCTTCGCGGCCTCGCCAAGCCCGCCACCGTCGGCCGCAAGCACGAAGACGCTGCCTTTTTTGGGCGCGGCGAATTTGGCGAAGGCAATCGAAGGTCTCGAAGTCATCAGATCCTGCTTTCGGGGTGAGGCGCCGCGAACCGGCTTTCAAGCGTGCGCGACATTTGGTCGTTTTCAGCCATTTGGCAAGACTTCGGCCGAAATCGCTGTCTATATCGGCGCCGAAACCAACGAAGGATTCGTCGCGGCAAGATGTAAGCTTCCTGCCGCAACCTACTGTTAACCATCAATGTTTTGCATTTTTTATCCATTGGCGCAGACACTCCGCCGCGCCGGGGCGCGTGGCGTGGAGCGACAAACCAGATGAGCCGCCTATGGACCTGGTTGTGCAGGCCCTGCCGGATGACTACCTTGTCGGCGGGCATGATGCCGTTCGGCAAAATCGAGAAAAGCCTTCATGAAGGTCGTTGAACGCTACATCATGCGTCGCACCACCGCGATGTTCCTGGCGGCGCTGGTCTGGACGCTGGCGATCGTGTGGACGACGCAGGTGCTTGCCAAGATCGACCTCGTCACCGACAGCGGCCAGTCGGCGCTGACCTTCTTCGAAGTCGCGGCCCTGATCATCCCGTCGATCATTCCGATCGTGGTGCCGTTCGCGCTGGTGGTCGCGGTGGCGCAGACGCTGAGCGCCATGAACACCGATTCGGAGCTCGCGGTGATCAACGCCGCCGGCGCCTCGCGCTGGACGATCGCGCGGCCGATCCTCCTGCTGGCGCTTGCGGCCAGCGTCTTTTCCTTTGCCGTCGACAACGGCGTCGATCCCTACGCAAGGCAAAAGAACCGCCAGCTGGTGGCAGCCTCGCGCGCCGATCTTCTGTCGCTGATCATCCAGGAAGGCACGTTCCGCAAGATCGACGACGGCCTATACCTGCAGATCGGCGAACGGCTCCCCGACAACAAGCTCGGCGGCATCTTCGTCGCCGATTCGCGCGAGGAAGGCGCCAACCTCACCTACTACGCCAAGACCGGCAGCATCGTCGAAAAAGGCGACGAGAAGGTGCTGATGATGAATGACGGCGTCATCAACCGCAAATCGGTGACCGGCGACCTCTCCGTCATCCGCTTCACCTCCTACGCCTTCGACCTGTCGGCCTTCATGTCGGCGGCGAACGAAATCACGCTGCTGCCCAAGGACCGGACGACGCCATACCTGCTCAACCCGGATCCCAACGACAGGATGTACCAGCGCAACCCGGGCGGCTACCGGGCCGAGATCGATCAGCGTTTCTCCGAATGGTCCTATTCGCTGGTGTTCGCGCTGATCGCGCTTGCCGTGGCCGTCGACGCGCGCTCGCATCGCGAGGCGCGCATCCATCCGCTGATCACGGCAATCGCAATCGCGCTGTTCGTGCGCTGGCTCGGTTTCTTCGCAGCCGGCAAGGCCGACAAGGTCTGGTACTACGCCTACCTGGTCTACGCTGTGCCGATCGTGGCGTCGGCGGTCTCCGTCTGGTTCATCGTCTCCTCGCGCAGCATGGAACTGCCGTCCGCCTGGGCCGACTGGATGACCAACCTTGCCGGCCGCGTCAGCGAGGGCTGGACCGCGCTCAAGTTGCGCCTCGCCCGGCGCGGCGCCGGCCAGGGAGCCTGACGATGAGCTGGACGCTGGGCCGCTATTTCTTCTTTCGCTATGTGACGATCACCGTCTGGTTCTTCCTCGGCCTGCTTGCGCTGGTGTTCCTGATCGATTTCACCGAGCTTTCGGGCCGCACGACCGGGCTGCCGGGCTTCACCTACGGCACCGCCTTCGCCATTTCGGCGCTCAGGATGCCGATGATCATGCTGCAGACGGTGCCATTCGTCGGGCTGTTCTCGGCGATGGCGACGCTGGTGTCGCTCAACCGCCGCTACGAGCTGGTCATCGCGCGCTCGGCCGGCGTCTCCGCCTGGCAGTTCCTGTTCCCGTGCTGCGTCGGCGCGCTGATGTTCGGCGTGCTGTCCGTCGGTGTGCTAAATCCGATCGCTGCGCACGGCTTCTCCTGGTCCGAGCAGATGGAGAATCAACTGCGGGCCGGAAAATCGAACGCCGTTCCCTCCGATGCGACACCTTGGCTGAGGCAGAAGACCAGCTCCGGCGACACCATCATCGGCGCCCGCGCCATCCTCAACCAGGGCCTGGAGATGGCGGACGCGGTGTTCTTCGTGCTGGACCAGAAGGGCAACATCGTCGAGCGCAAGGACGCGGCGCGCGCTTTCCTGCGCGACGGCTACTGGGAACTGCAGGACGTCAAGGTGTTCAAGGACGGTACCATCCGTCCAGAGGCTTCCGACCGCGTGCCGACCAACCTCAAGCCGGAATTCGTCCAGGAGCGCCTGGCGCGCCCGGAAACCATCCCGTTCTACGAGTTGCCTGGCAAGATCGAGGTTGCCCGATCCTTCGGCCTCAAGGCAAATGCCTTCGCCATGCAGTTTGATTCGCTGGTGGCGCTGCCGTTCCTCCTCGTCGCCATGACGCTGATTGCGGCAACGGTTTCAATGCGATTTGCGCGAATGGGGCAGTCGGCGACGATGATTCTGGGTGGCGTCCTGGCCGGCTTTCTGCTTTATGTCGTTTCGGTACTGGTCAAGGCATTCGGGGTCGCCGGATTCGTGCCTACAGTGGTGGCTGCATGGGTTCCGGTTGTCGTGGCTATGTTCTTCGGGGTGACGTTTCTGCTATACAAGGAAGACGGCTAGTGAGGGAGGCTGGTTTGCGCAGCCATAGGCAGGCCGGTTTGGCACGCCTCTATGGGGCGACCGCCTTGGCATGTCTGTTCGCTTGCGCGGTACCGGCGGTACCGGCGCTGGCGCAGGACATCACGGCTAAGCCTGTTCCCTCCGGCACGCAGATGCTGCTGGCCGCGGATACGCTCGTCTATAACAACGACAACCACACCGTGACCGCCGTCGGCGCCGTGCAGATCGACTATGGCGGCAACAAGCTGGTCGCTCAGCGCGTCGAGTACAATCGCGACACCAAGCGGCTCGTCGCCAGCGGCGCCGTCGAGCTGATCAACAGCGACGGCACCAAGATCAATACCGACCATATCGACATCACTGACGACTTCGCCGACGGCTTCGTCAACGCATTGCGCGTCCAGACCGTCAACGATGCCTATTTCGCTTCCGAAAGCGCCGAACGCATGGGCGGCGTGCTGACGACGTTCCACAACGGTGTCTACACCGCCTGCGAGCCCTGCGAGGACAAGCCGGACAAGGCGCCGACCTGGCGCGTCAAGGCGAGAAAGATCATCTGGAACGGCGAGAAGAAGACGGTTCGCTTCGAGAACGCGAATTTCGAGTTCTTCGGCTTCCCGCTCGCCTATCTGCCAGCCTTCGAAATCGCCGACCCGACGGTCAAGCGCAAGAGCGGTTTCCTGATCCCGGGTATCGTCTACAACACCGACCTCGGCGTTGGCGTGAAGGTGCCCTACTACTTTGCCCTCTCGCCGACCTATGACCTAACCGTCACCGGCACCGGCTACACCAAGCAGGGCTTCCTCGGCGAGGCCGAATGGCGCCAGCGTTTCAACAACGGCGAGTACAGCTTGAAGATCGCCGGCATCCAGCAGCAGGATCCCGACGCCTTCATAGGCACTGGCAATCGCCATACGGTCGATTCGGGAGAGCCCGGCGATCCCAACAAGTTCCGCGGCATGATGGGCACCAAGGGCCAGTTCGCCATCAACGAGCGCTGGAACTTCGGCTGGGACGTGCTGCTGCAGACCGACAAGAACTTTTCACGCACCTACAACATCGACGGCTACGGCGACCTCGTCCACCAGTCGTCGGTCTACCTGACGGGCCTGAGCGACCGCAATTATTTCGACGTCAGGGCGATGCGCTTCGAGGTGCAGGAAGACACGCTGTCCAGCGATCCGACGGCGCGCGCCGCGAAGCAGCCTTGGGTACTGCCGTCGTTCGACTACGCCTATATCCCCGACACGTCGGTGGCCGGCGGCCAGTTGTCGCTCAACGTCAATGCCCGCGTCATCAGCCGCGACCGACTGGACGCGGTGCTGGCCGATGCCGGCGATCCGACCTCCACCAACAACGTGCGCGGCCTCGAGGGCCAATCCAGCCGGCTGACGGCGGAAGCCGAATGGAAGCGCACCTTCACCACCGATGGCGGCCTGCAGCTCACGCCGCTGCTCGCGCTGCGCGGCGACACCGGATACAACTCGGAGACTTCCGCCTCGCTGGCCGCGGTCAACCAGATGGCGGCGAATCTCGGCGAGAACGTCGACATGCGCTCCTCGCTCGCCCGCTACATGGCGACCCTCGGCCTGGAAATGCGCTGGCCGCTGTTGTTCTCGATGCCGAACTCCAGCCACATCCTGGAGCCGACGGCGCAGGTTTTCGTGCGCCCGAATGAACAGTATGTCGGTGGGCTCGCGGTTCCAAACGAAGACGCGCAGAGCTTCGTCTTCGACGCCACCACGCTGTTCGAGCGCGACAAGTTCTCCGGCTATGATCGCATAGAGGGCGGCACGCGGGCCAATGTCGGCGTGCGCTATTCCGGCGCTTACGACAATGGCTGGGGCACCAACGCCATCTTCGGCCAGTCGTACCAATTGGGCGGCGAGAACTCGTTCGATGCGCCGGACCTCGTCAATGTCGGCGCCTATTCGGGCCTGCAGACCGCGAAATCCGACTATGTCGGCCTTGTCGGCTTCAACAGCCCGAGCGGCTTCTCCGGCTCGCTCAGCGGCCGTTTCGACGAGCAGACCTTCGAGGTCAGGCGCGCGGAGGTCAAGGCCGCCTATTCCGGCCTGCCGGTTTCGCTGAGCGCCAAATATGCCTTCATCCAGGCGCAACCGCTCTACGGCTTCACCACGGACCGCCACGAGGTCACGCTCGGCGCCTCGACGCATCTGGCGGAGAGCTGGCGGGTTTTCGGTACCGGCACCTACGATCTACAGACAAGCGTCCTGGTCAAGGACGGTGTCGGCTTCGCCTACAACGATTCCTGCTTCACCTATGTGATGACGTTCTCGCAAACGCGCGATACGGTCACCAAGGAAGTGTCGCAGAATATCGGCTTCAACCTGTCGTTCCGCACGCTCGGCGATTTCGGCTCGTCGACCGCCGCCGTCGACACGATCCAGTAAGCGGAGGCCGGCGCGGGCCACCGTGTTGCGCGCCGCTTCGGCGCGGGACGATATGTGGGCCTTGATTTGGCGCATGATCCTCCGAAAATGGGTTTGATTCCCGGGTCATGCGCCGGCGACATTGTTTCGCCGCATAGGACGGGCATGGGGTCGACCACATAGCGCATGCGTTCGGAGGACGTGCCGCGCCGTCGTGGCGGATAAGAATTGGGAAGGTGAGATGAGGAAATACCTGTTTTCGGCAGGATTCGCGCTGCTGGTGGCTGCGACCTCGGTTTCGATCACGGCAATGGCGCCGCCGGCTTTCGCCAGCCAGATCAAATATGTCGTCAACAACATACCGATCACCACCGGCGACATCGCGCACCGCGCCGCATTCTTCAAACTGCAGCGCAAGAAAGGCGATGCGGCGCAGGAAATGATCGACCAGACGCTGCGCCTTGCCGAGGCCAAGCGGCTCGGCATCCGCATCACCGACCAGCAGGTCGACGCCGCCTATCAGCGCTTTGCCTCCAACAACAAGATGCCGCTGGCCAAGCTCGATGCGGTCATGTCGCAATCGGGTGTCACCAAGGAGCATTTCAAGGAATTCATCCGCGCGCAGATGGCCTGGAACCAGGCGCTTGGCGCACGCTACCGTTCCGGTGAGGGCGGTTCGGTGACCGAGCAGGACGCGGTCCGCCGCATGCTGGACAAGGGCGGCTCCAAGCCGACCGCCATGGAATACATGCTGCAGCAGGTCATCTTCGTCGTGCCGGCCTCCGAGCGCGCCGCCACGCTCGCCAAGCGCAAGCGCGAGGCCGATGCCATGCGCGCCCGCTTCAACGGCTGCAACACCACACGCGAATTCGCCAAGGGACTGCTGGACGTCACGGTGCGCGATCTCGGCCGGGTGCTGGCACCGCAATTGCCGTCCGACTGGGCTGAGCAGATCAAGGCGACCAAGGTCGGCGGCGCGACGCCGACGCGCGAGACCGAGCGCGGCGTCGAATTCATCGGCATATGCTCCTCGCGCGAGGTTTCCGACGACAAGGCCGCGCAGATGGTGTTCCAGGCAGAGGGCGGCAACGACAAGGACGCCGACGAGCTCAGCAAGAAATATGTCGACGAACTGCGCAAGAAGGCCAAGATCGTCGAACGCTAGAGCGGTTCGGCATTTTGCGCCGATCCGCTCCATGCATTTCCTTTCCGCAATTCCGGACGGAAAACCGCTTCCCACTTTCCCTGGAATTGCTCCATGCATTCCCTTTTCCGCAATTCCGGACGGAAAACCGCTTCGCACTTTTCCTGGAATTGCTCTAAGTATTTGCTTTTCCGCAATTCCGGACGGAAAACCGCTTCGCACTTTTCCTGGAATTGCTCTAGACCGGCGGGGTTTTGGCGCGTGACAGAACAAGGCTGCAGCCCGCTGCCCTGCCCTCAAGCAGGCACGGCACCGCGCAGGATGACATGAACATGCGCAGGACCGATGCGCCGCTGGCGCTCAGCGTCGGCGATCCTTCCGGCGTCGGGCCCGAGATCGCCATCGCCGCCTGGCAGGCTGGCGACAGCGCCGGCGTGCCGCCTTTCTACCTGCTCGCCGACCCGGCCCTGATCGAGGCCCGCGCGCGTGAGACCGGTGCTGCCGTGGCGATCGTCGAAACCTTGCCGGGGCAAGCGGTGCATCATTTTCCCCGCGCGCTGCCCGTGGTGCCGCTTCATGCCCGCCATCAGGACAGCCCCGGAAAACCGAACCCGGCCAATGCCGCGGGCACCATCGAGGCGATCGACCGCGCCGTCGCCGACTGCCTCGCCGGCCACGCCGCCGCGGTGGTCACCTGTCCGATCGCCAAGAAGCCACTCTACGATGCCGGCTTTCGCTTTCCCGGTCATACCGAATATCTGGCGCATCTGGCGTCGCGCCACACTGGCGCCGAGGTGACGCCGGTGATGCTGCTTGCCGGACC
>NZ_RZSC01000929.1:0-2018 GCF_003998155.1 Mesorhizobium sp. M1E.F.Ca.ET.063.01.1.1 | reverse complement strand
GCCCTGGAGGACTCGCTGGCGGCGCTTACGCGTGCCGCCGAAAGCGGCGAGAACCTGCTCGAATTCGCGATCCGCGCGGCGCGCGCCAACGCCACCGTCGGCGAAATCTCGCTGGCGCTGGAGAAGGTCTTCGGCCGCCATGCGGCCACCGTCCAGACCATCTCCGGCGTCTATCGCGACGCGCTCGGCGACAATCCGGCCGTCGACCGGCTCAAGGAAAAGATCGAGGCATTCGAGAAGAAATCCGGCGTCAGGCCGCGCATCCTGGTCGCCAAGATGGGACAGGACGGCCACGATCGCGGCCAGAAGGTGATCGCCAGCGCCTTTGCCGACCTCGGCTTCGACGTCACCGTCGGCCCGATGTTCCAGACGCCGGATGAAATCGCAAAGCTTGCCGTCCAGCACGATGTCGACATCATCGGCGCCTCCTCACTCGCGGCCGGGCATCTGACGCTGATCCCCGAGCTAAAGGAAGCGCTGAGGAAGCTCGGCCATGGCGATATGCGGATCGTCGCCGGCGGCGTCATCCCGCCGCAGGACTATGACGCGGTGCTCAAGGCCGGCGCGGCGGAAATCTTCCCGCCGGGCACCGTGATCCCGCAAGCGGCGGACCGGCTGATGGATCGGCTGCTGGCGGCCGGGTAGTGTCGTTATAATTCCTGTTGTAACGTTGGGCGTTACGCGTTATAATTAAAGTTGTAACAGGATGATCCGTCATGAACACCACCGTTCGCAAGATCGGCAATTCGGAAGGTGTGATCCTGCCGAAGGAAATCCTCGATCGGCTGAACATCAAAGCCGGCGACCAGCTTCAGATTGTCGAAACGGACAAGGGCATTGCCCTTGAGCCCGTGGACGACAGCTTCGAGCGGCAGATGGAAGCCGCTCGCAAGGTCATGGACAAGTACAAGGTCGCGCTTCAGAAGCTCGCCGAATGAGCTGGCAGTTCCTGTCGCGTCGCGCTGTGGAAGCGATGCATGCCGAGCAGTTGCGCCGACATGGCGGCGCGCAGGGCTTGAGGGATGAGAACGCTCTCGAATCCGCGCTCGCCCGCGCCGAGAACAAGGCCAATTATCGTCACCCGACAATCGAGGATCTGGCGGCCGCCTATATTTTCGACATCGCCAGGAACCACGCTTTTGTCGACGGCAACAAACGCACGGCTATAGTGGCCGCGGGCGCCTTCCTGATCATAAACGGTTACGGCCTTACAGCCGACAATGGCACGATCTACGAATTCGTTATGGGCGTTGCCGCGGGCGAGATCGACGAAGCTGGTGCCGTAGCCTTCTTCCGCGACCATACTATCAAGGTCGAGAACTAGTTCTCGGCCTTGTCCGAGAGCTTGACGATCTCCCATTCCTTGCCGTTGACGGCGGCGACCTCGCCGACTTTCTTGCCGAAGAGGGCCAAAGCCATCGGTGAGACATGGGAAATGCTGCCCTTTGACGGATTTGCCTCATCCTCGCCGACGATCCGCCAATGCACCTTCTTGCCGTCGTCGCCTTCCAGCGTGACGCCCATGCCAAAGCGGACAACGTCGCTGCCTGGCTCCGGCTCGGAAAGCTCGGCGCTCTCGCGCCGCGCGGTCCAGTAACGCAGGTCGCGCGACACGACCGCAAGGCGTTCGCGGTCACCCCGCCTTTCAGCCTTGGCCATCAGATCGCGCAGCTCGGCGAGATTGTCCTCGATCATCGCTAGGCCCCGCTCCGTCACCAGATTGCGGTGCGTGCTGATCGGCCGCTCGCCGACGCCGGCAATGGCATTTTCGCTGTCTTCTTCGCGGGTAAAAGCTCTGCTCATGCAATGAACTTAGGCCCGGCGAGGCGACTGCACAAGCGATTTGCCAACGAGCCAGCCTTGGCACGATTCCTGCGACGGACCGGGCGAAACGCCAGGACCTGTGCCGATGTTGAACAGACGAACGCTGCTTGCCCGGAGCGCAGGCTTTGCCGCCGCCGGGCTGCTTGCCGGCAAGGCGTCGGCGAAGATGCTGCCCGGCATCGAAATGGCCGCAA
>NZ_RZSC01000928.1:0-2032 GCF_003998155.1 Mesorhizobium sp. M1E.F.Ca.ET.063.01.1.1 | reverse complement strand
GGTCTGCGCGGCGGGGGCGGTATTTGGGGTTGTGGCGCTGGTGGTGGATTGGGTGAAATGAGGTGGCGCCGCCCTCACCTTCTCCCCTCGTGGGAGCAGGTGTCGCTGAAGGCGACGGATGAGGGTTCCAGAAGGAATGAGATGCAGAAATATTGAGCGATTTCAGAGCTTTACCTTTCAGCGCAGCGCTCCGTCCAACACCCCTCATCCGTCTCGGCGCTTCGCGCCGATCCACCTTCTCCCACAAGGGGAGAAGGTGAGGCGCTAGCCTATCCCGCCCGTCACCACATACGCCCCCGCCGCGCGCCCATCCGGCAGGCGCACGATGGCGGTGACGATCGAGCCGTAGGAGCCGCGCCAGACGCTGTGGAAGCCCTGATGCGTCGAGGCCGGCACGACGACCCTGCCGGTATAGCGGTTGCCGCTCGCCTGCATATGGACCGACTCGCCGTTGAGATGGACCTTGACGACGGCGACATCCGGTCCTGCCTCGCTTGCATCGATCTCCAGCGTGATCGCGATCTCGTCGGTGTCGCCGGCGCGGGTCGTCTCGGCAGTCAGCATTATCGTAAGCGGCACATCGCCAGCCGGACCCGGCGCGTCCCGGCCCTCCACAAACACATCGCCCGCCAACGGCGGCGTGCGCGGCGGGACGGTGCGGCGCTTCGTGGCGCGCTCGTAGTCGCCGGCGAAGCGCAGCAGCGCCGCGTCGTCATAGGCCTTGCCGGCAAAGGTCAGCCCGACCGGCATGCCGATATCGGCCATGGTGCCCATCGGCACCGTCACTGTCGGGATGCCGAGATGGCGCCAGACGAGATTGCCGTTGGCGACCCAGGTGCCGTTGCGCCAGGCGAGCGCGGCGGAGGTCTCGTTGACGTCGGCGTCGGCGGGCCCAACATCGGCGGCGGCCGGCAGCACCACAGCGTCGAGCCCGTTTGTGTCCAGCCAGTCCTCGAAATCGACGCGGCGCGTTGCCTCCAGCCCCTTCAGCCCCGCCTCGATGGTGGGAATTTTTTCGAGCGGCGTCACACCTCGCCTGGCGCGCTCGACATACTCCGCCAGATCGAAGCCGTCGTCGCCGTAGCGGTCGGGCAGCGCGCCCGGCGGCTGCGGGAAGATCTTTGGGCCGTCGACCGCGGCGAGATCGGGAAGGACCGGATCGGCATTGGCGCGCAAAAAGTCGTCCCAGGACCAGATGGAGAGATCCCAGATCTCGCGCTCGGCAAACGCCGCCGGCACCAACCCGCGATCGACCATGGAGCGCGCGCCCGGCCGGTCGCGCTCGTAATTCGAGACGACGGGAAGATCGACCTCGACCACTTCCGCGCCGAGCGCCTCCAGGTCGCGCGCCGCCTGTCGCCAGAGTTTTAGCACCGAGGCGCGGGTCTCGATCGGCCGGTCGGCGCCTTCGTCCCTGCCGATATACATTTTCGGCACGCCGAGCCGCTTGCCCTTGAGCACGCCTTGCAACGCCAGCCGCTTGTAGCTTGCCGGCCTGAATTCGGACGCCTTCGGGATCGGCACTGAGCGCTGTACCCGCCAGAAGTCGCCGCGCGTCTCTTCGTCGTCGGCGACGATGACGTCGAGCAGTTCGAGCATGTCGGGCATGCTGCGCGTATGCGGCACCACTACGTCCATTGTCGGCACCAGGGGCCAGTTGCCGCGCACCGAGATCACGCCGCGCGAGGGCGTGTAGGCGACGAGCGCGTTGTTGGAGGCCGGCGCGCGGCCGGACGACCAGGTCTCCTCACCGAGCCCGAAGGCGGCGAAGCTCGCCGCTGTCGCCGTGCCCGAGCCGTTGGACGAGCCGGAGGCGAAGGCGGCGGTGAGGTAGTCCGCATTGTATGGGCTCTCGGCGCGGCCATAGACGCCGCGCTGCATGCCGCCATTGGCCATCGGCGGCATGTTGGTGAGGCCGACGAGCACGGAGCCCGCGGCGCGCAGCCTGGCGATGGTGAAGGCGTCGTCGGTGGCGACTAGATGCTCGAAGGCCGGCGAGCCGGCGGCAACCGTCAGGCCCTTCGCCTTGTAG
>NZ_RZSC01000927.1:0-2032 GCF_003998155.1 Mesorhizobium sp. M1E.F.Ca.ET.063.01.1.1 | reverse complement strand
GCGCCGGAGAATCCAGGGCGCGCCGACACGACGGCGTGCCGGCTACCGACGGCCACGCTCAGAGAGAACCCAGCTTGCCCAGATCCTTCGCCACCAGGTAGTAGAAGGTCACGCGGCTCTTGGTGTTGTCGGCGGCCATCGCCTTGCAGACTTTCTCGATCGAGGCGTCGGCCTTGGCGGCATCGGCGATGCCGAGCTTCTTGCCGACCCAGTTCTCCCGAACGCGCTCGAGTTCCTTCGGGTCGGTGCAGGACACCAGCGCGGAATCGCGGTTCCTGAGTGCGATGCCCAGATGCTTGACGATCTTCTCGACCGCGTCGGCGCTAACGCCGGCATCGTATTTCTTCACATCCGCAAGATAGTCGGCCATCAAACTTCCCCTCGTCGGCGCCACGGATCCGGTCAATGAGGCTTGTGGCGCGCCGCGCAAGCTGTGCGCTAGGTCAGAGATTCCTCATCGCCGGCGGAGCTTCGATTGAGTAAGCGCGCAAGTCAACCCTCGGCTGTCGAGTTTGGCGCCGGGGACAAGTGCCGGTTTGGCCTTCCATTTTCCATGATCGGTCCCTATATTCTTTTCGTCGGCTTGACCGACTATGGCGATAAACAGGCGATGAAATAAGCCGTTCGGACCCGGGGGCGGTACCCGGCGCCTCCACCAAAAACCGCTCTGGTCGACGGAGCGGCTTTTGCTGGGGGCGAAATAGGATCGACGAAGGTGTAAAGATCGTACTTTTGCCCGGCATTGTACCACCGTCATCGGGCTAAACTTATAGTTGCCAACGACAACTATGCGGAAGCTCGTCTCGCTGCTTAATGCAGTGCGAACGCTTCGAATCAAGCCCTAGAGGTTCGCACTTCTAGGCGGGGTTCGGAGGTACCTGGCAACAGAAACCTCCACCTTCCCCCCTCTTTGCTTTCATCCGAACTCGACCGAACGGCCAAGGCTCGTCCGGCGCGCATGCGCCATCCTGCCCTCGACGTGGCCGGATTGTCATCGACGTGAAAAAGGCCGGGCAAGCCCGGCCTTTTTCGATCTTTTGTGGGTTCTCTTACTCCGCGGGCGCTTCGACCGCTTCGCGCGCTCGGCCGAGTGTAAGCTTGGCTAGGCTGAACGAGATCACCGCGCAAAGCGTGATGCCGGCAACCATGGGCAGCGGCGTGCCGTCGAAGAAGATGCCGGCGACGCCCATCGCCAGCGCGCCGATGGCGAAGTGCAGCGTGCCCATCAGCGCCGAGGCGGTGCCGGCGATCTCGCCATGCTCTTCCATCGCCAGCACCGAGGTGGTCGGGATGACCAGGCCGAGGAAGCCGTAGCCGACGAAGAGCAGCGCCGCCATCACGTCGAGCCGGTCGACGCCCGAAGCCATGATCGCGAACAGCGCCACCATCACCGTGGCGTAGCCGGTGACCGCCACCCAGACGACCCGCTTCAAGCCAAAGCGATCGGCCAGCATTCCGGTCAGCTGCGACATGCCGATGAAGGCGACCGCATTGATCGAGAAGAACACGCTGTAGACCGACGGCGACAGGCCGTAATGGCCGATCAGGATGAAGGACGAGCTCGACAGGTAGACGAAGAAGCTCGCAATGCCGAAGCCGGCGATCGCCGTCAGGCCGAGAAAGTTGCGGTCACCCATCAGATAGCGGTAGCCGGCCAGCGCCGTGCCGAAGGACGAGTTGGCGCGCTCCTCGACCGACCGCGTCTCGTTCAGCGAGGTGGCGAGCAGGATGGTGGCTAAAGCCGCGGCACCCGTGACCGTCCAGAACACGGCGCGCCAGCCGAAGCTCTCGATGATCTGGCTGCCGGTCAACGGCGCGAGAATCGGCGACACCGAAAACACCAGCATCAGCAATGACATCAGCTTGGCCGCCTCGTTGCCGGTGTGCAGGTCGCGCACGATGGCGCGCGGCACGGCCATGCCAGCACTGGCGCCGAGCCCCTGCAGGAAGCGGAACGCGATCAGCCACTCGATATTGGGCGCAGTGGCCGAGCCGCGCGCCATCGTGCGCGACCTGCACACCGGCAACGAGG
>NZ_RZSC01000926.1:0-2036 GCF_003998155.1 Mesorhizobium sp. M1E.F.Ca.ET.063.01.1.1 | reverse complement strand
GCCGCATCGCCGCCATCGATATCCTGCGCGGCATCGCGCTGATCGCAATGGCGAGCTACCACTTCACCTGGGACCTCGAAAACTTCGGCTACACAGCGCCCGGCCTGACCGCTTTCGGCTGGTGGAAGCTCTACGCCCGCGGCATCGCCTCGACCTTCCTTTTCCTGGTCGGCGTCAGCCTGTTCCTGGCGCATGGCCGCCAGATCCGCTGGCCGGGCTTCTGGAAACGCTTTGCCATGGTTGCGGTCGCGGCGATCGCCATCTCGGCCGTCACCTATATCGCGACTCCGGACGGCTTCATCTTCTTCGGCATCCTGCATGAGATCGCGCTGGCCAGCCTGCTCGGTCTCGCGTTTCTCAGGCTGCCGGCGCTGCTGACGGCAATTGTCGCAGCAGCCGTGATCGCGGCGCCCTCCTATCTGCGCTCGGAAGTCTTCGACCATCCGGCGCTGTGGTGGGTCGGGCTGTCGGCGACCAACCCGCGCTCCAACGACTATGTGCCGCAGTTTCCATGGTTCGGCGCGGTGCTCGCGGGCATGGCGGCGGTTAAGCTCGCTTCAGCGTCGGGCCTTCTCGCCTGGCTGGGAACCTGGACACCCAGCCGTTGGTCGAACCCGCTCACCTTCATTGGCCGGCACAGCCTTGCCTTCTACCTCATCCATCAGCCGGTGCTGTTCGGCTCGGTCTGGCTGTTGTCGCAGGTCATGCCTCCCGCCCCTCAGGACAAGGAAGCCGGCTTCCTGCCGGCTTGCCAGGCGCAGTGCGAACAGCAGCGGGACACGAAGTTCTGTTCAAGCTATTGTGGCTGCATGCTGGACACGCTGAAGGGCGAAGGGTCTCTCGACAAGCTCTACAGCAACGACCAGTCCAGCGCCTGGAAATCGCATCTGGCCGATCTGGCGAGCACCTGCACCGCCGCGACCGAGGACGAGATGGAGGGAGGGCAGCAATGACAGGCGTCGCAAAGCCCAGACACGGGATCATTCCCTGGCCGCCCGTGATCTATGTCGTGGCGATAGTGCTGAGCGTCGTGCTCGGCATGCTCTACCCGCTGCCCTGGATCGGCGACATCTTTGGCGACATCCTGGTCGGCGCCGGCTGGGTGGCGCTCTTCGGCGTCGCAGCACTTTGGGTCACGGCGATCCGAGCCATGGTGCGCGCGAAAACCACGCTCGATCCTAATGCCGAGCCCGACCATCTGGTGACGTCGGGCCCTTTCGGCGTCACCCGCAATCCGATGTATCTCGCCAACACGCTCCTGTTGATCGGCGTTTCTTTCATCACCGGCATCGCCTGGTTCCTGCTGTTCGCCTTCCTCGCCGCCTTCGCGACGCAGAAGCTGGCGATCGAGAAGGAAGAAAAGATGCTGGCGGCGAAGTTCGGCAAGAAATACCGCGACTACGCGAAAAGAGTGCGGCGCTGGATCTGATCGTGACACAGCCTACGTTCGGCGTGATGCCTTTCCGGTGTCGGGCCACAGTTTTCTGCCGAGATAAAACAGCGCCGGGATCGACAGCATGATCGCCATGACGACAGCCGGCCCGGCCCAGGCGAAACGCATCGGTGCGATGTATTCCTCCCGAAACGCCTGACGCAGCAGCGCGGCGGTGACCGGCAGGTTCAACGCAAGAGCGGTCGCAGTGCCCGGCATATAGCGGCGCATGGCAATTGTGGCGAGGAGGTGTGGAAAGACCACATTGAGCAGCATCGCCAGCGCGTAACCTGACAGAAGATACGCGCCGAGGCTCCCTCGCCCCTGAACGCTGGCGAGCACAGCGGCAATGCCTGCAAGAAGAGTGAGCATGGACACGGCGAACCGGAATTCGCGCGCCCCGACAGGACTATGCCAACGCCCGGCCTGCTCCGACCAGGCTGGCAACAGAAGTGCTTCTTCCAGATTGTGGACGACGACTGCGGCGACAAACAGCCAAGTCAGAATCATGAACACGGTTTGATCGATCGCCAGTTCAACGGAAGTGGGCGGTCCCTCAGGTGTTGACGCCAAGCTCCGCCAGCCGCTCGACGCAGGACTCTTC
>NZ_RZSC01000925.1:0-2041 GCF_003998155.1 Mesorhizobium sp. M1E.F.Ca.ET.063.01.1.1 | reverse complement strand
GACGGGCTCGATCGCCGCCGCCGCGATCGTCTGGCGCGGCTCATAGTCGAGTCCGCGCGGAAATCCGGCCTGGCGACAGAAGCAGGCGTTGCCGGCACCGACGCTCCGGACGAGGCGCTGCGCCGCATCGACGCCTGGCTGTGCGACCTCAAGGATTTCGCCGTCAAGGACGGGCTGCATGTCTACGGCCGCGCGCCGGAGGGCGAGGTCGATCCGCTGCGGCGGCAAAGCGCGGAGGCCGAAAAGGCCGCACTGCTCGAAGCGCTCGACGGCCAGCACATCAAGGCCGGCCCCGCCGGCGCTCCGGCGCGCGGCCGCTCCGACGTGCTGCCCACCGGCCGCAACCTCTTCACCTCCGACCCGCGCACCATGCCGACGCCGACCGCCTACGATCTCGGCCAGGCGGCTGCGGAAGAAGTGGTGCGCAGCTACATGCAGAGCCATGGCGACTGGCCGCGTTCGCTGGTCATCGACCTCTGGGGCTCGGCCTCATTGCGCACCGGCGGCGAGGAGATCGCCCAAGGCCTGGCGCTGATGGGCTGCCGGCCGCAATGGGATGCAGCGACCGGCCGCGTCACCGGCATCGAGGTGCTGCCGCCGGCGGCGCTCGGCCGGCCGCGCGTCGACGTCACCTGGCGCATCTCTGGCCTGTTCCGCGACATGTTCCCGACCCAGATCGCGCTGATCGACGCCGCCGCCAACGCGGTCGCCGGCCGCGACGAAGACGATACCGAAAATCCCCTCGCCGCCGCGACGCGCGCGCAGGGCAAAATCGGCCCGCGCATTTTCGGCACCTCACCCGGGACCTATGGCGCCGGTGTCGAGGATTTGCTGTCGCGCGGCGAATGGGGCGTGCGCGAGGAGATCGGCCGCGCCTATCTCGAGGCGACGTCGCATGCGTACGGCGGCGCCAACGGCGAAGCGATTTCCGCCCCCGGCGCCTTCGAGGATCGCGTCGCCGAAGCCGATCTGCTCGTCCACACAGGCGATGACCCCGGCCGCGACATTCTCGAAGGCTCCGCCGATGTCGCCTTCATCGGCGGATTTTCGGCCGCCCTTGCAGCACTTGGCAGGAATGCCGATGTCATCGTGCTCGACACGACTGATCCAAAGAAGCCGAAGCCGCGCTCGGTTGGCGAGGCGGTTTCGCGTGTGGTGCGCGCCCGCGCGGTCAACCCGCGCTTCATCGCCGGCCAGATGCGTCACGGCCCGCGCGGCGCTTCGGAATTCGCCGAGACGGTCGACCGTCTCGTCGGCTTCGCCGAGACCACGCATGCGATATCGGGTGCGCTGATCGAGGCGGTGCACGACGCTTATCTCGGCGACTTGGAAGTCCGCGCCTTCCTCCTGCGCGAGAATCCCGCCGCCGCGAAGGTCATTGCCGAGCGGTTCCTGTCGGCGCGGCGTCGCGGCCTCTGGCATCCGCAACGCAATTCCATCGACGACGATCTCACGGCACTCATTGCCGAAGCCCAGGGAGTGGCGGCATGAACGCCTTTTCGCGCCGCGGCGCCTGCCCCGCTTTGTCCGCCCCGATGCAAACCGGCGACGGGCTGCTGGTGCGGCTCAATCCGGTCGCTGGAGGACTTTCCCCCAAGTCGCTGATCGGACTCTGCGAATCCGCGCTGCGTCACGGCAACGGCATCATGGAAGTGACCGCCCGCGGCAGCCTGCAGATCCGCGGCCTGACGGCGGCAAGCGCGCGGCTGCTGGCGGCGGAAGTGGATGCGCTGGGCATCGAGGTGCGCAGCGGTGTTCCGGTCGAGATCGGGCCGCTGGCGGGCATCGATCCGCAAGAGATCGCCGACCCGCTTCCGTTGGCCGAGCGGGTCCGGATGGCCATCGAAGAAGCCGGACTAACGCAGCGCTTGGGACCGAAGGTTTCGGTGATTGTGGACGGTGGTGGGCAGTTGGCCATGGATGAGCTGATGGCCGATGTAAGGCTGGCTGCGGTGCAGGCCACAGCGGGCGTCCAGTGGAGCGTGTCGGTTGCCGGAGATGGCCGGACTGCGAAGCTTCTCGCGACAGTCGATGCCGATAC
>NZ_RZSC01000924.1:0-2041 GCF_003998155.1 Mesorhizobium sp. M1E.F.Ca.ET.063.01.1.1 | reverse complement strand
GGGTCCGACAGCGAGGCGAGATCGACGGTCTCCTCGCCGCGCACAAGATCGTTCCAGTGCACCTCGGTCCGCTCCGGCTGCAGCGGATCGGTGGTGAAGTTCGGCAAAAGAAACCGCCAGTGCGGCCGGCGCCCGTCGGACTCGTATTCGGCCACCTGCTCCGGCGTCAGCGTCAGCGCCTCGCGGCCATAGACCGGCGGCTGGCCGCGCGTGCGGCGCACCTTGCGGCGCAGGTCGAGCTCCTCGGGCGTTTCGTAGCAGGCGTAAAGCACGCGCGCCGCCTTCAGCCGCTCCACCGCCGCATCGTAGATCTCGACGCGCCGCGATTGGTATTCGGTGGCGTCCGGGAAAATGCCCAGCCAATGCAGGTCATAGAGGATGGAATCGGCGAATTCCTGCGTCGAGCGGGCAACGTCGGTATCGTCGAAGCGCTGGATGTAGCGGCCCTTGTTGTTCATGGCGAACAGCCAATTGAACAGCGCGGTGCGCGCATTGCCGATATGGATGCGGCCGGTCGGCGACGGGGCGAAACGGACGGTAACTGTCATGAGCGGGGCGTAACGAATGCTTTTACGGTTGACAAGACACGCCCCCGCGCAAGGGCAACAGATAGTGCAAGCCACCTAAAATGAAAAGCCTGCCGGTCGGACGTCAGCGGTTACGGGCCTGCGCGACGCCAGCCCAGCCGCTCCTCGATCCGCTTGGCGCTCTGCCTGACCAGCGAAGTCAAATCGGGATCTTTTTGCCTGACCTTCACATCCGGCACGACGATCGAAATTGTCGCCCGGCACGCTCCGAGATTGTCGCGGATCGGCGCCGCGATGCAGGCGACCGAAAAGTCCGACTCGCCGGCCTGGATCGCAAGCCCCTGGGACAGCGCCGCCGCCGATGCCTGGGCCAGCACGTGCTTGTCCGTTTCGGCGCGTCCCGTCGGCGAAGCGGTCGCCGAGCGGGCAAAAATGGCAAGACGTTCTTCCTCCGGCAGGTGACCGACCAGCAGCCGGCCAGATGCCGTCCAGTTGAGCGGCGTGCGCGTGCCAACGCGCGACGTCACCTGGAAATGATCCTTGCCCTCCTCCATGGCGAAAACGACCATATAGTCGCCGTCGCGACCGCATATCTGGATGGTTTCTTTCGAACTCTGGGCGAGTTCGTGCATTTCCTGCGTCGCGACATTGAGCAGGTCGAGCGTGCGGGCGTAGGTCAGCCCGTACTGATAAAGCCTCGGCCCGAGCCACAGCAGGCCGCCATCCTTGCGATCGAGAAGCTCCTTCTCGACCATGTCGTCGACGATAACATAGACGGTCGACAGCGGCGCGCCGATGTCGCGCGCGATCTCATACGCGGTCGCCGGGCGCCCCCGCCGCTGCAGGCAGTCCAATATCTGCAGCACGCGGTCGATGCCGCTGGTGCGCGACCGGCGCGGTTCGGCGGCTATCTCAGTGCGGCTCAGGTCCTGATCTCTCACGTTGGCTGTCATGTGGTCTCAAATGTTGATCGCGATGATCTAAAGGACAGCACCCGGGTGGCGGTCAACCCGATTTGGATCAGACAGTCTTTCATTGTGGCGAATACACGCCACATGGTGTCCGCCACCAATATGCTCGACCGGCGGAACGGCTTGCGCGCAGGCGGCGATGGCTTCGGGGCATCGTGTGCGAAAGACGCAGCCGGACGGCGGCGCGATCGGGCTCGGAATATCACCATGCAAGGGCGTATGCGTGCGACGCCGCGTCGGGTCGGGCACCGGCGCCGTGGCGAGCAGGGCCCTGGTGTAGGGATGGCGCGGCGCTGCATAGACAAGCCGGCTCGGCCCACGCTCCATGACGCGGCCGAGATACATGACCACCACTTCGTCGCAGAGATATTCGACCACCGACAGGTCGTGCGCGATAAACAGAAACGTCAGCCCGAGCTTTTTTTGCAGGTCGCCGAACAGATTGAGCACCTGTGCCTGAACGGAGACATCGAGCGCCGAAACCGGTTCGTCGGCGACGATGAATTGCGGCTCGACCGCAAGCGCGCGCGCAATGCCGATGCG
>NZ_RZSC01000923.1:0-2042 GCF_003998155.1 Mesorhizobium sp. M1E.F.Ca.ET.063.01.1.1 | reverse complement strand
CCTGTCGGCGGCGCGCGCGGCGGCGACCGCCGGCGCGAGCGTCGCTCTCATCGAGCAGGACTTCTTGCTCGGCGGCCAGTTGCTGTCCGAGCGCCCGGACGCAGACGCAGCCGCCTGGCTGAGCGCGATCGAGGCCGAATTGGCTGGCCTCGACAACGTCACCCTGATGCGCAGGACGATGGCGTTCGGCACCTTTGACGCCAACACGCTGGGGCTGATCGAGCGACGCGACGGTCGGGCCGCGGAAGACGCCGCGCGCCAGGTCTTCACCATGCTTCGCGCCCGTTCGATCGTCTTTGCCACCGGAGCGATCGAGCGGCCGCTGGTCTTTTCCAACAACGACCGGCCGGGCGTCATGCTGGCGTCCGCCGCCCGGACCTATCTCAACCGTTTCGCCGTTCTGCCGGGCAAGAAGATCGTCGTCGCCACCACGCATGACGGCGCCTACCGCGCCGCCTTCGACCTCGCCGCCGCCGGCGCCGAGGTGACGGTCGCGGATCAGCGCGGCGCCCCACCCGCCGGCCTGGCCGCGGAAGCCAGGCGTCTCAACATAGCGATCCGAGCCGGCACCCTGATCACCGACCTGCGCGGCGGCCATGCGGTGAAGGCCGCGCGGCTTGCCGGGCCTGACGGCAATCTGGAAACTGCCTGCGACCTCGTCTGCCTGTCCGGCGGCTGGTCGCCAAGCGTTCATCTTACCTCGCATCTCGGTGTCAAACCCGTCTATCGCGGCGATATCGACGGCTTCGTTCCGGGCACCTTGCCGGCAGGCCAGTTCGGCGCCGGCGCCATGATGGGTCGCTTCTCGATCACCGGCGCCATCGAGGACGGTCACCGCGCCGGCGCGGAAGCCGCATCGTCCTGCGGAAGATCAAAAGCCGTGCCGGCGCCGCTCAAGCTCGATCTCGGCGAGGCGGCATCCGGTCCGTTCCGCGCGATCCCGTCCGTCGGACGCGGCAAGGCCTTCGTCGACTTCCAGATGGACGTGACCACGAAAGACATCGAGCTCGCCCATCGCGAGGGCTATGAATCGGTCGAGCACCTGAAGCGCTACACCACGCTCGGCATGGGCACCGACCAGGGCAAGACCAGCAATTTCGTGGCCCTGTCGGCCATGGCGGCGCTGCGTCAGGCGACGATCGCGCAGACCGGGACCACGACCTTTCGCCCGCCCTATGCGCCCGTCGCGATCGGCGCGCTCGCCGGCCGCGCGGTCGGCCACCATTTCAAGCCGATCCGCCGCACGCCGATGCATGACCGGCACCTGGCCGATGGTGCCGAAATGCTCGAGGTGGGTCTGTGGATGCGGCCCTATTTCTATCGTGGCGCCGGCCGCGACGTGAACGAAGCCTATGTCGCCGAGATGCGCATGGTGCGTGAAGCCGCCGGGCTGATGGATATTTCCACCCTGGGCAAGATCGACGTGCAAGGACCGGACGCCGCCAGCTTCCTCGACCGTGTCTATGCCAACGGCTTCGCCAGGTTGCCGATCGGCCGCGCCCGCTACGGCGTGATGCTGCGCGACGACGGCATCGTCTTCGACGACGGCACGACCACGCGGCTCTCGGAAACCCGCTTCTTCATGACCACCTCGACCGCCAAGGCGGCCGATGTGCTGTCGCGGCTCGAATTCCTGCTCGACACCGCATGGCCGGAACTGCGCGTCGCCGTCACCTCGGTCAGCGACGAATGGGCGGCGATGTCGATTGCCGGCCCCAAAAGCCGCGATATCCTGGCCGCCGCGTTCCCGGAACTCGATGTCTCGAACGAGGCGCTGCCTCATATGGGCTTCATCGAGGCCGAATTCGACGGACGGGCGCTGCGCATCATCCGCCTCAGCTATTCCGGCGAGCGCGCCTACGAGATCTATGTCGGCGCCAGCCACGGCGAGCGGCTCTGGGGCCGCCTGCTCGAAGTGGGCGCGCCGTTTGGCCTGAAACCCTACGGGGTCGAGGCGCTGGGTGCGCTGCGCGTCGAGAAAGGCCATGTCGCCGGGCCGGAGATCGACGGGCGCACCCCGCTCGACGAGCTCGGCCTTGGCC
>NZ_RZSC01000922.1:0-2052 GCF_003998155.1 Mesorhizobium sp. M1E.F.Ca.ET.063.01.1.1 | reverse complement strand
GTGCTGATCGATCGGCCGCGTCAGATAGTCGTTGATGCCGAGTTCGAGGCCGCGGATGATGCGTCTCTCCTCGCCCTCATCGGCCAGGAGCATGATCGGCAGGAAGCGGGTGCGGTCGAGCGAGCGCAGTTGCGAGCAGAGCCTGAGCGCATCGAAATCGGCGAAGGCCGTCGAGATCAGCACGCATTCATAGGATGCCTCGGCGGCCTGGAAGAAGCCGGCATTCGGATCGGTAGCGACGTCGAGTTCGGCGCTGCCGCGCAGCATCTTCTGAATGCGCTCGATCGACGACTTGCGCTCATCGATCAGAAGCACCTTGGGCTTGGTGTCTTCGGTCGCGAAGTTGCGGCTCAAAAGCTCCTCGATGCCGATATTGCGCGTGGTCGAGGCGCGCAGCCGCAACTCGTCGGTCAGCGACTTCAGCCGGACCAGGCTCTTCACCCGGGTCATCAGTTGCAGATCATTGACCGGCTTGGTGAGGAAATCGTCGGCGCCGGCCTCGAGGCCGCGCACGCGGTCCGACACCTGGTCGAGCGCGGTGATCATGACGACCGGAATATGCGAGGTCGCCGGGTCGCTCTTCAGCCGCTTGCAGACCTCGAACCCGTCCATGCCCGGCATCATCACGTCGAGCAGCACCACGTCGACCTTGCCGTTCTCGCAGGTCTCGATCGCGTCGGGGCCGTTGCCGGCTGTCATCACCTCGAAATATTCGGCGAGCAGCCGGACCTCCAGCAGCCGCACATTGGCGGGGATGTCATCGACGACGAGGATCCGCGCGGTCATCTCAGAGGCTCCGGCTCGGCATCAGGCATCGCCCAGATAGGATTTGATCGTCTCGATGAAGCGTGGCACCGAGATCGGCTTGGAAATATAGGCCTCGCAACCGCCCTGGCGGATGCGCTCCTCATCGCCCTTCATCGCGAAGGCGGTGACGGCGATGACCGGGATCGAATGCAATTCGTCGTCTTCCTTCAGCCATTTGGTCACTTCCAGGCCTGAAACCTCGGGCAGTTGGATGTCCATCAGGATCAGGTCCGGCCGGTGCTGGCGCGCCAGGTCCAGTGCTTCCAGGCCGTTGCGCGTGCGAACTGTCTCGTAACCGCTGGCTTCGATGAGGTCCCGAAAGAGCTTCATGTTGAGCTCATTGTCCTCGACGATCATGACCTTCTTAGCCATCAATTTCCCGTCCCGACTGCCTCCGGAGCCGAAGACCGTCGTTATGCGTCCCTTCCGGATCGCACCCAACCCTTTTTCACTCTACGCCAATATCATTGACGAAACGGAAACCGAACGTTGGAAAAGCGTCAGGATTCCATCCGCGGGTGCAGGGCTGAAGCGGCTGAGACTTGCCGCAAGCGACGCTTGCCATTACTGCGGAGGAAAGACTCACATCCACACCAGCAGAAGGTAGTGATGGCGAACGCAGCGTCAATGCGCGAGGAGGCGGAAACCCTTGCTGTCAGGGCGCTTGGCTTCGTCGCCGGCGACCCGGAGCTTCTGCCCCGCTTCCTGGCGATAACCGGTATCGAGGCGCACTCGATCCGCAAGGCGGCGCAGGAGCCGGGCTTCCTCGCCGGCGTGCTGCAGTTCATCCTCGCCCATGAGCCGACGCTTCTGCGCTTTGCCGAGGAAACCGGCACGCCGCCGGCCGCCGTCGGCAAGGCTTTGCGCGCGCTGCCGCTCGGCAATGACGATCACGAGCGCTCGACGTGAGCGACGATCCCGAGACCGCGCGTCAGATCGAGGAGCTTGCCGCCGACGACCGGCCCCTTCTGGTGCTGGACGTCGACGACGTCGTGCTCGAATTCGTCCGGCCCTTTCCGCATTTCCTGAAAACGCGCGGCTTCCAGTTGACGCTCGCCTCCTTCCGCCTCACAGGCAACATCGCCAAGACGGCATCCGGCCGGCTGATCGAGCAGGCCGAGGTCACGGCCCTTCTCGGCGATTTCTTCGACGCGCAGGCCGATTGGCAAAGCATCACCGACGGCGCCGCGGAGGCGCTGGCGATGCTCGGGCGCCGCGCCGAGATCGTCCTGCTGACCGCCATGC
>NZ_RZSC01000921.1:0-2060 GCF_003998155.1 Mesorhizobium sp. M1E.F.Ca.ET.063.01.1.1 | reverse complement strand
CTTGGGAACGGCCGAAGGCCCCGCCGTGCGGCGGAGCCCTCGTCGAGGCGATCAGTCCCGGTTGGGGCGAGACCAGATCAGCTGCAGGCCTTCCTCGCCTTCCACCTCGATCAAGGTGGCGTAGATCGGCGCGGGGAAGCTCGGGTCGTCCAGCTTGACCGAGAGGTAGTCGCGGCCCTCGTTGGAGACCTTCTGCCAGGCGGCTCCCAGTTCGACGCTACCCGAGTAGACGCGGAAGTGAGGGCCCTTGTCGGAAGGGTTCTCGACGCGGATCAGCTTGGCCTTGACGTTGAGGTTGAGGGTCTTGATGGCGCCGGAAAAGCCGGCGTTGCCGTTTGAGGTGAAAGTGCCGATGGTAGCCATGATGTCGTCTCCGTGAGTTTCTCGGGCCGCGACCACCGCGACCTCGATAGCGGTCGACAGACCGGAGGCGATCGGCCCGCACCCACCGGGGTCCCCGTTGCGCGTGCGCAATGGGGTGGTCCTTAGGGCCGGAACGACAGTGAAGGGCAGCCAGGACGAGGCTTTCTTGTTCCGCGCGGAATGATGGCGAAGCCAGCAGGGGAAGAAAGTCGCGGCCGGCTGTTGCGGGCTTGAGAACGAGGCGCAGCGTAGCGAAGACGGCCTTCGGTCAGACCAGCCCCATCGAGGACGCAGGTGGTGCGCCCTTCTATGAAACCGCCCGGCCAGACGACAGGCGAACCCTAGCGGCACGATCACCGCAACCGCAGCCACGGTGAGGTGCCATCAAGCCCGGCCGTCCCCGTCACGCATCATGGCAAAACTACCGACAGCCACAGCCGGAAAGGGACGCACCCGCCCCATCACTTCGGTCGATTGACGACCGGCCGACTGGCGAGACTCCGAGGGTCCGGCGTCTGCCGCTTAAGGATGGATGACCGCGAACACACGGAAATATCTATCCCGAGCGGTACGTCGGCAGGGGCCGGCTGATTTGGCTCGGCCCGCCGGGGTACTACCCGAACTGACCGGGTGCCAATGGCGGATCCTCAGCCGGCTGCAAGATAGGAATGGCTCTGCGCCACCCCAGATCATGCAGATAGTTGACGCACGCTGGGCATGGCCGCCTCGGCATTTTGGAGGTGAGAGGGATGCTCGGCGTTCCTGCATAGCTGCATCGCACAAAATGTGTTTGCGCATCGCCCAGCGTTTAGCCACTACTTACCTGGTCCCTTTGGGCACGATATGGCGCTGCAAGGGAAGGTTCGCTCTTCGCCTCTCCCGCGCGAGTCGATGAGGACGGCGATCTATGACGGGCTGCGCTTCACGGCGATGTCTTCGGAAATCAAGGCGGCGATCGCACGCGGAACCCTGTTTGGCCTGGCAAGCATCGCCATTCTCGCACTGCTGCCGCTGGTTGTCCGCGATCATCTGGGAGGCGGACCGCTCGCCTATGGCACGCTCATGGCAGGCTTCGGGACGGGCGCCGTCTTCGCCGGCATCTCCAACGGCACATTCAGACGGAGCTTGTCGCAAGAAGATGAAACTCGCGTGCGTCGCCTGCGCGGCCTGCTCCCTCTCCCTTGCACTGACCTCTTCGATTGCGGTGGCCGCACTTGCGCTCGCCTTGGGCGGCGCCGGCTGGGTCACCGCCTGGTCCGGGGTTGGCGTGAGCGTGCAGCTGGCGAGCCCGCGCTGGGTCGTGGGGCGCACGATTTCGATCTACTATGCATTGATAGATGGCGGCATCGCGGCCGGCAGCGGGTATGGGGCACGGTCTCCCAAAGCCATTCCCTGACATGGGCGCTGGAGGGTTCCGCTGGAGCGCTGCTGCTCGTCGCCGCAGCTGGCGTGCTGGTTCCTTTGCGCGAGCGCCACGAGTCCGAGCCCGATCCTTTGGAGGAATTCGACGCCCCGGCTGTCGCTCTCAATTTGAAGCCGAGAAGCGGTCCTATCGTGGTCAAGGTCGAATATCTGATAGCCGAGAGAAATGTCGAGGCCTTCCTCGAGCTCATGCGGCAGCGCAGGCATATCCACAGCCGCGTCGGTGCTCGGAACTGGACGCTTCAGCGCAACCTGCAGAAGCCCATGCAATGGAC
>NZ_RZSC01000920.1:0-2064 GCF_003998155.1 Mesorhizobium sp. M1E.F.Ca.ET.063.01.1.1 | reverse complement strand
GAATATCCCGACGGCTACCACGTGCCGCGGCACCGGCACAGCCGCAGCCAGTTGCTGCACGCGCTGGTCGGCGTCGTGCTGGTGACGACCAAGCACGGCCGCTGGATGGTGCCGCCCGACCATGCCATGTGGATACCGGCCGGCATCGAGCATTCGGTCGAGATGCTGGGCGATGTCTCGATGCGCTCGGTCTATGTCACGCCGGACGCCATTCCCGGCCTGCCGGAGGGCTTGCGCGTCGTCGGCATCACCGGGCTCATGCACAGCCTGATCGTCGAATCGGAGAAGTTGCCGCAGGGCGGCGAGCTCGAAGGGCGCGCCGGATTGATCATGGGGCTCTTGCTGCACGAGATCCCGAACCTGCCGGAACGGCCGCTCGGTCTGCCTTTCCCGTCGGATCCGAAGCTCGCGACGCTCTGCCGGCGCTTCGTGGCGGCGCCTTCGCCGCATGCGACGATCGACGAATGGGCGGATGCCGCGGGCATGAGCCGGCGCTCGTTCACCCGCGCCTTTCAGCGTCAGACCGGGCTGTCGCTGTCGACATGGCGCCAGCAGGCCTGCCTGTTCGCGGCGTTGCCGAGGCTTGCCGACGACGAGCCGATCACCAGAGTGGCGCTTGACCTCGGCTATGACAGCGTGCCGGCCTTCATCACCATGTTCAAGCGCATGCTGGGCGCCTCGCCGCGCGGCTATATGCGCGGCGCGCGCGAGGCGGGCGAGGGGGCAAAGCGGTTAAGCGGCCCGGTCCGTGCCGAAACCGCGGTGGCTTAATCGAACAGGCTCGAGACCGATTCCTCGGTCGCCGTGCGCGAGATCGCCTCGCCCATCAGGTCGGCGATCGAGATGACGCGGATGTTGGGCGCGTCGAGCACGGCCTGGCTCGGCTGGATGGAATCGGTGATCACCAGTTCCTGCAGCTTCGAACCGGCGATGCGGGCAACCGCGCCGCCCGAGAGCACGCCATGGGTGATGTAGGCGGTGACGCTGGTCGCGCCGTTGGCGAGCAGCGCGTCGGCGGCATTGCAGAGCGTGCCGCCGGAATCGACGATGTCGTCGATCAGCAGGCAATCCTTGCCGGCGACGGCGCCGATGATGTTCATGACCTCGGATTCGCCGGGGCGCTCGCGGCGCTTGTCGACGATGGCGAGCTGCGCGTCGAAGCGTTTTGCCAGCGCGCGGGCCCGCACCACGCCGCCGATGTCTGGCGACACCACCACGACGTTGCCGAGCTGCTTGTATTTCGCCTTCACGTCGCGGGCCATCACCGGCACCGAGAACAGATTGTCGGTCGGAATATCGAAGAAGCCCTGGATCTGGCCGGCATGAAGGTCGAGCGTCAACACGCGGTCGGCGCCGGCGCGGGTGATCATGTTGGCGACGAGCTTGGCCGAGATCGGCGTGCGGCCGGAGGCGCGGCGGTCCTGCCTGGCATAGCCGAAATAAGGGATGACCGCCGTGATTCGCCTTGCGGAGGAGCGCATGAAGGCGTCCATCATGATGAGCAGTTCCATCAGATGGTCGTTAGTCGGGAAAGACGTGGACTGCAGGATGAAGACATCCTCGCCGCGCACGTTTTCCTGGATCTCGACGAAGATCTCCTGATCGGCGAAGCGCCGGACGCTGGCCTTACCCAGCGGGATGTTGAGATAGCGAGCGACCGCTTCGGCCAGCACCCTATTGGAATTGCCCGCGAAAAGCTTCATGCACCGTTCCTGGTGAAGGATGGAGAGACCAAACAGACTCTCATGAGCCTTTTATGCGGGCTTTTAGCGGCCCGCGCCGGTATTGCAAGCCTCGTGATCGGGAATCCTTCGACAAGGCGCAACAAAGGCTGTCGGCATCGCAAGCCGGCAACACAATAGGGCGCCCTAGCCGGCGCCACCGCTGCCCAGCCAGGCGGTGAACTGGTCGATCGTCTGGTCGGCGATCGCCTGCATGGTCGCGGGAGCAACGGCCGGCCAGCCCTCGGTGCTGCCGACCGAAGGCGACTTCTGCTGGCCATTGATGCGGTGCAGGCGGTTGCCCGAGGGGTCGTAGACGTCCCAGACGTAGATGACGGTCGTG
>NZ_RZSC01000091.1:0-13701 GCF_003998155.1 Mesorhizobium sp. M1E.F.Ca.ET.063.01.1.1 | reverse complement strand
GCACGTTCTGTTCGGCAATGGCATTCTGCACGTCGACGGCGGTGATGCCGAGATTGGCCAATTTGTCCGGATCGAGCCAGACGCGCATCGAATAGCGGCGCTCGCCGAAGATCTGCACGTCGCCGACGCCGGGCAGCCGCTTCAGCGGGTCGACCACCTGCAGATAGGCAAGGTTGCTCAGCGCCACCGGATCGACGGAGCCGTCCGGGGAGGTGAGGTCGACGATCAAGACGAAATTGGGGTTCTGCTTCTTGATCGTCACGCCGCCCTGGTTGACGATGGCCGGCAGGGAGGATGCCGCTTGCGAGACGCGGTTCTGCACGTCGACGGCCGCGGTGCTCAGCGGATAGCCGACATCGAAGGTGATGGTGATGGTCGAGGAGCCGTCATTCGAGCTCGTCGACGACATGTAGGTCATGCCTTGCACGCCGTTGATCTGCTGTTCGAGCGGCGTGGTGACCGTATCGGCCACCACCTGCGCGCTGGCGCCCGGATAGTGGGCGCTCACCACCACTTGCGGGGGCGTGATGTCGGGAAACTGCGAGACCGGCAGCAGGAAATAGGCGATCGCGCCGGCGAGCACCATGATGATGGCGATCGCCGATGCGAAGATCGGACGGTGGATGAAGAAGTTCACCATGATGCGGATGCCTCGCCGAACGGTTTTGCGAAATGGCGCATGCGCCGGGTCCGGCCGGAGCCGGAGTCCTCCAGGAAGGCTGGCGGGACTTCGCCCGGCGCCTGTTCCGCCGCGCGCGAGCGCAGCATCCGTTCGAAGGCCTTGGGATCGACCCCGTCCGCCTTCATCACCAGCCGGATCATCGGATCCCGGATGGCTTCGTCGATCGTCAGATCTTTGCGCTTCTGCATAGGAGCGGCTCCTTGCTTGCGGTCCGCATCGAATGATCGCGGACCGTTTTTCTCGATTTCACCGGCCGAAGCCGCATGACAGGCAGGTCTTCTGTCCTATCTCGCTCTGGCAGGGCCTATCGGTGGGGGCCTTGTCGTTGACGACGGGCGACATAGGTGTTACCAGTAAGTAACATCTAGAAGTTACAGACCGGTAACACCCTAGTCAAGAGGTGGCCGAGGGTTTTTTGGAAACGACGAAAGGAGATCATGATGACAGACGGCGTCGTGGAGCGTTCTCGCCCCCGGGATCGGATCCTGGAGACGGCGCAGGACATGTTCCACAAGCACGGCATCAAGGGCGTTGGCGTCGACGCCATCACCGAGGCTGCCGGCACCAACAAGATGACGCTCTATCGTCACTTCGAATCCAAGGACGAACTGGTCATCGAATGCCTGCGCGCCACGGCGGCGAAGGCCTCGAGGATATGGGACGAGTTCGAGGCCGAGCATCCGGGCGATAAGCTGGCCCAGTTGCACGCCTGGGTCCGCAAGGCTTCGGAACTGCTCAGCGTCGACAGCCGCGGCTGCGACATGGCCAATGCGGCGGTCGAGCTCACCGAGACCGATCACCCGGCAAGGCGCGTCATCAAGGAACTGAAGGAAGCCCAGCGCGAAAAGCTCGTTGCGCTTTGCCGCGATGCCGGGATTGGCCAGGCGGAGCTTCTCGCCGACACGCTGTCGCTGCTGCTTGAAGGCGCGCGCGTCTCGATGCAGAGCGTCGGCGCCGAAGGCCCCAGCGCGCAGTTCGTGCGCATGGCCGAGAGCCTGATCGCTTCATTCCGGGCGCGCTGATCCGCTTCCGAGCGCCGAAGTCCCCCTTATCCGGCCCCTCGGGCCACCTTCTCACCGAGGGGAGAAGAGGTTGGCGCCGGCGCTGACGATCTCCTCTCCCCTCGGGGAGAGGTCGGATTGCCCGAACTGCCCTTGCAATTCGGTTTGGCAATCCGGGTGAGGGGGATTCTGCGGTTGCCGCCTGCACACGTGCAAAGAAAAGCCCGCTGCCGGGAGGAGGTGGCAGCGGGCTCGATTTCGAATACGGCGCGGGAGGAGGTGCACCGCATTCATCGTCGGCATCCATCTGGGAGGAGGAGATGGCCGACACCAAAATCTATAAGCGTTGCCCAACGATTCGGCAATCATGAAAGTTGCATAGCTGGTGTGCAGAATTGTCGCATCGCCGACCAATCCTCCGACAAATCCGAACAATGCGCGTTTGCCAGGGCGCGCTAACTCATTGAACCGGCACGTTTTCCTTGAAGATCAGTCGCGGCTCGATGAACTTCTTCGTCAGGTACGGCGCCGATGAGGCGATCGAGCCGAGCAGGCGGATCACCGACTGCTCGGCGATCAGCCGCGCATTCTGGTCGATGACGACGTCGGCGAGATCGTCGACCAGGTACCGGCGCGTTTCCTTCGTCAGGTCATGACAGATGAAGACCGGCTTCTTGCGCGGTTTGGCCTCAAGCAAAGCCTTTGCCACGCCAGAGTGCCCCGCGCCGACGCAATAGATGCCGAGCAGTTCCGGCTCGTTGTGCAGCGCCTGCACGGTTGCGCGGTAGCTGGCATCCGGTTCGTCATTGATCTCGACCGCGCTCGAAATGGTGAGATTGGAGAACTCCTCGCTGAGCACCGAGCGGAAGCCCATCTCGCGCTCTTCATGGCCGCGATAGGAGCGCGAGCCGACCACCATCGCCAGATGGCCGGTCCTGCCGCCGAGAAAACGCCCCATCAAGAGCGCCGCCGTGCGCCCGGCGACCCGATTGTCGATGCCGACATAGGCCGAGCGGGGTGCAGCCGGCACGTCGGAGACGAGGGTAACCAGCCGGATGCCCGCCTCGACGAGCTCGCGCAGGATGTTGCGCGTGCGCGGATGGTCTACGGCGATGACGCCGACACCGTTGGCCTTGAGCGAGAGGTTCTCGACCGCGCCCTGCAGCGCGCTGGGCGAAATGCCCGCGAGATTGTGGATGCGGCAGGAGGCGACCAGCGGCAGGCGCGCGGCATAGTCTTCGATGTGATGGGCGAGATCGGCCATGAAGGCGTTGCTGCCGATCGGCAGGAAGAATTCCAGATGCGCCGGCTTCGACGGCAGCACGACCTGGTCGAGCGTCGGCAGATAGCCGAGCTGCTTGGCCGCCTCCATCACCCGCTGCCGGTTGGCAGCACTCGCGCCCGGACGGTTGTTGAGCACCCTGTCGACCGTCGCGGTCGACAGGCCGCAGCTCCGGGCGATGTCGGCTACGGTGGCTTTCATGGGTCCAGTCATAGGATGGGATGCGAGCGCCTGTCAGGCCAAAATCAACTCCAGGCTAAAATCAGCCATGCGGTCTTGGGCCTTCGGCGATGGCGTCGCGGATCTCCTTGTCCGACATGCCGGTGATGATGCGCTCGACCTCGGCGACGGTGGTCTGCTTCGGGTCGATGTCGTCGGCCACCACCTTGCCTCGGCGCATCACCACGATGCGGTCCACCACCTGGAAGACATGGTGGATGTTGTGGGCGATGAAGATGCAGGAGTGGCCGGAATCGCGGGCACTGCGCACGAAGCTCAGCACGCCTTGCGTCTCGGCGACGCCGAGATTGTTGGTCGGCTCGTCGAGGATGATGAGATCGCTGTCGAAATGCATGGCGCGCGCGATCGCCACCGCCTGCCGCTCGCCGCCCGACAGCGAGCCGATCGGCGTCGTCGGCGGGATGTTCTTCGAGATGCCGACTTGTTTCAGCAGGTCGCGCGCCACCGAGTTCATCGCCTCCTGATCCATTCGGTTGAGGAAGCGCGGCGGCTTGATCGGCTCGCGACCGAGGAACAGGTTGCGCGCGATCGATAGCTGCGTGACGAGAGCCGAGTCCTGGTAAATGGTCTCGATGCCCTCAGCGATGGCGTCGCTGGTGCTGCGGAAATCCACCTTCTTGCCGCGAACGAAGATATCGCCGCTGGTCAGCGGCACCGCGCCCGACAGCACCTTGATCAGGGTCGACTTGCCGGCGCCGTTATCGCCGAGCAGGCCGACGATCTCCCGTTCGTTGACATGGAAGTTGGCATCCACCAGCGCTTGCACGCGCCCGTAGGACTTGCGGATGTTCGTCATGCGGATGAGCGGTTCGGCCATAGGTCAAGTCCCTGCCTGGTGCCGGCGTTCGAGCCATGAATGCAGCGCCATCATGCCAAGGATGATCGCGCCGATGAAGATGTTGTAGGCGAGCCCCGGCACGCCGATCAGCACGATGCCGTTGCGCATGACGCGCAGGATCAGGATGCCGAGCACCGTGCCGATGATGGTGCCGCGTCCGCCGGTCAGCGCCGTGCCGCCGATCACCACCATGGCGATCACCTCGAGCTCGTAGCCGGTACCGCTGTTCGGGTTGGCGGCCGAGGTGCGCAGCGACGAGATGACGCCGGCCAGCGATGCCATCACCGCCGAGAGGATGAACAGGCCGACCTTGACGCGGCTGACATTGACGCCGCGCGCACGCGCCGCATTGGGATTGCCGCCGGCCGCCTGGATCCAGTTGCCGGTGCGGCTTTGCGTCAGCACATAGCCCAGCACGATCGCCGCGCCGATGAACCAGAACAGCGATGCATAGATGCGGAACGGCCCGATGTAGAAATCGCCGACCAGCATGTCCGCCAGCCAGCTTCCTTCGGCGCTCCAGGTGCGCTGCGGAAAGCCGTCGGTTACGAACAGCGCGGTGCCGCGCACCACCAGGAGCATGCCGAGCGTGACCAGGAAGGACGGGATCTTGAGCTTGGTGACGAACCAGCCATTGACCAGTCCGATGATGGCCGCGACCACCAGCGCGATGGCGAAACCCATCTCCAGCGAAGTGACGCCGCCGTTGAACAGCGTCCACATCAGCACCGGCGAGAAGCCGAACAATGAGCCGACCGAGAGGTCGAATTCGCCCGATGTCATCAGCAGGGTCATCGCCAGCGCGATCAGGCCGAGCTCGACGGTGAAGGCGAGGATGTTGGAGATGTTCTGCGGCGACAGGAAATCCGGATTGATGCCCCAGAAGACGACGAGTTCGACGATCAGCAGCACCAGCGGGCCGAATTCCGGCCGCGCGATGAAACTTTGGATGAAGGAACGGTTTTCCATGGAGCCCGCGACGTGAATGAACTTGGCTGAAGCCCGCGCGGCGGCAGGCCCGGCGAAAGGAATGGCCGTGGCCGCGGAGGCGGCCACGGCCATCGGTCGCGGATTACTTGCCGGACAGGATCTTGTCGTAGACGCCGGCGGTGTCCTTTTCGTAGAGCGCGCCGGTGATCACGTTGAAGCCCGGAGGAATGCCGGCCGAGGCCATCGCGGCAAGCGACAGCGCGACATAGCTGGTCGCCTGCGGGTCCTGCCACTGCGCCGCGTTGACATAGCCGTTCAGCACCTCCTGGGTGGTGTCGAGCGAGTTGCCCCAGCCGACGACCGGAATCTCGCCCGGCTTGACGCCGACCTGGTCGAACACGCGCTTGATCGAGCCGGTGACGAGGTCGCCGAGGCCGATGATAGCCTTCACCTTGCCCTTGTGGGCGGTGAGGTAGTCGACCATGCGGTTGATCACTTCGGCCTGGTCGAGCGTCGCTTCGGTCACCTCATAGGTGATGCCGAGCGGCCCGAACACGCTCTTGATGCCTTCCTCTTCCTGCACGCCATAGGTGGCGCCGGGAACTTCGACGGGCATCCAGACGAAGTCGCCCTTCTTCACCAGGCCCTTGTCGACCAGATATTGCGCCCAATGCTTGCCGAACGTCGTGTTGTCGCCGCCGACATAGGCGTTGAAGTTCGCCTTCGGGTCGGGCGTGTTGAAGTTGATGATCGGGATGTTGGCCGCGCGCGCCTCCTTGGCCAGTTCGATCAGGCTGCCCGGATCGGGGCTGGTGGTGGCGATGCCATCGGCCTTGGCCGAGATGGCGGCGCGGATAGCTTCCTGCTGCGAGGCGACGTCGCCATTGTGGAACGAGGTGTTCACGGTGTTGCCGGTGTCTTTCGCCCATTGCTTGGCGCCGGCCAGGAAGTAGGTCCAGACCGGATCGGCGGGGCCGCCATGCGAAATCCAGTAGAACGTCTTGGCCTCGGCCATCGCCGGAATGGCGAGTGCCGCGATCAAGCCAAGCACGAGCAGTCTCAGCCTCGAAAGCATTCGATTTCCTCCCATGTTGAAAACGTTCCTCCACATCAGGCGCGATGGGCCCCAAGGACCGCATCTCCTGCCAGCGCCGACCGGATGCATTAGAGCATTCCCTTTTTCGGTCGCTGACAAGCCTTCATCGCCAATGGATGTTGGCACAGCGAAGCGCGCCATCAGCAATCCCATCAGATTGCATCAGTTCAGGTGCTATTTTCCCGGGCAAGCGGTGCCGTCGGCCCGTCAGTTGCCGGACCGTATGTGGTCTAACGGGCTCCGGTGCGGTGCTAGAGGAGTCCGGCCCCGGCAAGGTCGCGCATGAGATGGCTGGCGCCGTAGGTCCAGTGCGGACAATCCGGCGACAGCCGCACGCGGTTGACCAGCGCGCCGAGCTTTTCCGACGAGATGGTGACGATGTCGCCGACCTTGTGGGTGAAACCCTTGCCCTTCTCGCCGCGATCTTTCGACGGCACGAACATGGTGCCGAGATAGAGCGCCAGCCCGTCCGGATATTGATGATGCGGCCCCATCGCTGCCTTGACCAGTTCTTCCGGCGAGCGGCTGATTTCCGCCATCGAGCTTGCGCCCTCCAGCGAGAACCCGTCCTCACCCTCGACACTGAGCCGCACCGTGGCGCGCCTCACGTCGGCGATGGAGAACGTCTCGTCGAAGAGCCGGATGAACGGTCCGAGCGCGGCGGAGGCATTGTTATCCTTGGCCTTGCCGAGCAGCAGCGCGGAGCGCCCCTCGACGTCGCGCAGATTGACGTCGTTGCCGAGCGTGGCGCCGACGATGCGACCCGAGCTGTCGGCGATCATGGCTATCTCCGGCTCCGGATTGTTCCAGGTGGAGACGGGATGCAGTCCGACATCGGCGCCGAAGCCGACGGAGGCCATCGGCTGGCACTTGGTGAAGATCTCGGCATCCGGGCCGATGCCCACTTCCAGATATTGCGACCAGGCGCCACGCTGAATGAGCTTCGCCTTGATCTCCATCGCTTCCGGCGAGCCGGGTTTCAGCTTCGAGAGGTCGTGGCCGATCAATCCGGCGATGTCGGCGCGAATGGCGTCGGCCTTTTCCGCCGAGCCGCGCGCCTGTTCCTCGATGACGCGCTCGAGCAGGCTGACGACGAACGTCACGCCGGAGGCCTTCACCGCCTGCAGGTCGACTGGCGAAAGCAGGATCGGCTTCTTCGCGTCGCGCTTTGCCTCGAAGCTGTTGGCCGCAATGTCTTCCAGCGCGCCGATCGCCTTGCCCTTGGCCGAGCGCACGTGGCCGGCCGGGTCCTTCATCTCGCAGAGGTCACGCACCGTGGGCGCGGCGTTCGACGTGATGTCGATGACCGCGCGGTCGCGCACCGTGACCACCAGCGGATGGGAGGCTTCGCTGATCCTGGCACGGCCGACGAAAAGGCCGTCGGTGGGGAGGCGGGTCGGGTCGGTCATCGTCTTGTCTCCTCTCGATTTTGCGGGCGGCACTTTCCCCGGATTTTGCCCAAACGTCTATCCCGTTGATGGCATCGTTTGTGGGCCAACGGGCTTGCTGTCTCAAAGCATAGGCAGACTGGCCCAAGTGAAACGCGCTTTCAAATTCGTGAAATCTCAAATAGAATTTTCATGAAGCGTCGAACGCTAGGTGATCCTTGCCTGCAGCCTTTTCCGATCCGATCTGGCGGAAGCCTCAGACAGCTCCGTTATTCCAGTCCGAGCTGTCGGCCGGCGGCACGCTCGATGCTGTGATCGTCGGCGGCGGCATCATGGGCCTGTCGACCGCCTTGCATGCGGCCCGCGCCGGGCTTTCGATCCAGGTGCTGGATGCCGGCGCGATCGGGCAGGGCGCGTCCGGCTTGAATGGCGGTCAGGTCATTCCCGGCCTCAAATACGATCCGGAATGGCTGATCGAGCATTTCGGCAAGGAGCGCGGCGAGGCCCTGGTCGACTTCGCCGCCTCGACGGCCGATGCGGTGTTCGATGTGATCCGCGACGAAAAGCTTGCTGTGCCGTTCACACGCAACGGCTGGATCCAGGCCGCGCATACTGAAACCGCCTTGAAGGCGGCGGCCAACCGCGATCAGCAGTGGCGGGCGCGCGGCGCCGACGTCAAGCTGCTCGACCAGACCGAGATCGCGGCGATGACCGGCGCCAAGGGCTATCTCGGCGGCTGGCTCGACCGCCGCGCCGGCGTTATCGATCCGCTATCGTATACGATGGAGCTGGCGCGCGTCGCCGCGTCTGCCGGGGCGAAGATCGCCGAGCGGCAGAAGGTGGTGAAACTCGGCAAGGAAGCGGACCTCTGGCGGGTTTCGATTCAAGGCGGCGCCGAGCTGCGCGCCAAGTCGGTCGTGCTCGCCACCAATGCCTATACGGACGGGCTGCTGCCCGACCTCGCCCGGACGATCGTGCCGCTGCATTCCTTCCAGATCGCCACCGCGCCGCTGCCGGCCGCGCTTGCAGACAGCATCCTGCCGGGCGAACAGGCGGCTTCGGACTCGCGCCGCATCCTCGTCTACTACCGCAAGAGTGCCGATGGCCGGCTGGTGCTCGGCGGCCGCGGCCGCATGGCCCTGCCGTCCAGCGCTGCGGACTGGGCCCATCTCGAACGCGCGCTCATTCGCCTCTATCCCGCGCTTGGCGACGTCGCGATCGAAAAGCGCTGGTTCGGCCGCGTCGCGATGACGCCGGATCACCTGCCGCATCTGCATGAACCGGAAAAGGGCCTGCTGGCCGTGGTCGGCTGCCAGGGCAGGGGCGTCGGGCTGATGAGCGCGCTCGGCAAGCGCATGGCGAACTATCTGGCGAGCGGCGATACCAGGCAATTGCCGTTCCTGCTTTCGCCGATCCGGCCGATCCCGTTCCACGCCTTCCGCCAGGTCGGCGTCGCCGCGACCATCGCTTGGTACCGGATGCTCGACGCGTTCGAGCGCTGACGCCGAACGCGTGCAGCGCACAAGCGATTCTACTTGACAGTTTCATGAATATGAAAAAGCATTGGACGATTTCAAAAATCCGATGGGCAGCCCCCAATAGGCACTCAGATGTCGACCATCGTTGCAGCGCGGCCATCGCCGGAATCTCGCATCTCGCCGGTCTTCCGTTTCGCCATGCTGCTGCCGGGCGGGCTGGTCACCTTCTTCCTGATCCTGTTCGCGCTCGGCCTTGTGCTCTTCCTCGCCTTCAGGAGCAATGACGGCTCGCTGCTCGGCGCCGGCCTGACGGCGACGAATTTCGTCACCGTGGCCACGGACCCGCTCTACTGGACGGTGACGCTGCGCTCGCTGGTCATCGCAGGCCTGGTGACGCTGGCGACAGTGGTCACCGCCTATCCGGTCGCCTACTATCTCGCCTTCCATGCCGGGCGCCGACGCAACCTGCTGCTCTTCCTGGTCACGCTGCCGTTCTGGACCAGTTATCTTTTGCGCGTCTTCGCCTGGAAGATCGTGCTTGCCTATAATGGCGTGCTGAATTCGGCTTTCATCGAAAGCGGCCTCTGGTCGGAGCCGACGCTGGCCTTCCTCAACACGCCGGCCGCGGTGGTGGTGACGCTCGCTCACGCCTACGCGCCCTTCGCCATCCTGCCGATCTACGTGGCGCTGGACACCATTCCGAAATCACTTCTCGAAGCCGCCTCCGATCTCGGCGCGCGACCTTTCACGTCGTTTCGCCGCGTCGTGCTGCCGAACTCGATGCCTGGCGTCTTGGCAGCAGCGCTCGTCGTTTTCGTGCCGACGGTCGGCGACTATGTTACGCCGGCGATGGTCGGCGGCCCGACCAGCACCATGATCGGCACGCTGATTCAGTCGCAATTCGGCAAGGCCAATGACTGGCCGTTCGGGGCGGCGCTCTCGGTCTGCGTCATGCTGGTGATCCTGTGCGTGGTGCTGGTCGCGCGCGGCGCCGACCGCAGATTTGGCAGCCGCACATGAGCGCAGCGCGCACAGAGGCAAATGCAGGCGGCCGCTGGCTCGGCCTCTACGTGCTTGCTTATCTCGTCTTCCTCTATCTGCCGATCCTGCTGATCCCGCTGTTTTCCTTCAACGATTCCATCCAGGCGGCATTTCCGCTGCACGGTTTTACGCTCGGTTGGTATGAGACGCTCTACGGCAATCCCGCACTTTCGGGCGCTTTGGCCAACAGCCTGGTCATCGGCGTCATCGCCGCCTCCGGCGCGACGCTCTGTGGCATCACCGTCTCCTATATGGACCTTTACGGCCGCTCGCCGCTCGCGGCCACGATCAGCGCCGTCGCCCGGCTGCCGATCCTGATTCCCGGCGTCATCGTCGGTATTTCGCTGCTTATCCTGGTCAACCTTATCGGCCTCGGCCCGTCGCGCGTCGCCATCGTGCTCGGCCATATCCTGGTGGCGCTGCCCACGACCGTGGTGGTGATGCGCAGCCGCTTCGCCGCCATTCCAAAAACCATCCGCGAGGCGGCACTCGACCTCGGCGCCTCCGACTGGACGACGTTCAGGCGCGTCATGCTGCCGCTGAGTGCGCCGGCCGTGCTGTCGGCCTTCATGCTCGCCTTCCTGACTTCCTTCGACGAGTTCATCGTCGTCTTCTTCCTGGCCGGCACCGAGCCGACGCTGCCGCTCTACATCTGGAGCCAGCTTCGCTTCCCGCGCTCGCTGCCGACCGTCATGGCGCTCGGCACGATGATCCTTGCCGTGTCCTTCATCATCGCCGCGCTCGCCGAGATCCTGCGCCATCGCGGCCTTGGCGCAGCGCGCCGCAATCCAACCTGAACCACAACAAAGAAGAGGAGAACGAAAATGACATTCCACCTGAAATCGATCACCGGACACAAAGCCCGGACCGGCCTTGCCGCACTGGCATTGGCCCTGTCGTCGACCGTCGCTTTGGCCGCCGACAAGCTGCAATACTTCACCTGGTCGGGCTACGAATTGCCCGACTTCAACAAGAGCTTCCTCGCCGCGCATCCGGACGGCGTCGAGGCGACGATCTTCGGCGATGACGACGATGCCTTCACCAAGGTCAAGGCCGGTTTCCGGCCGGACATTGCGCATCCCTGCTACGACAAGGTGGCGCGCTGGAACAAGGAAGGCCTGCTGCAGCCGATCGACACCAAGCGCATCAAGAACTGGGATTCGATCTTCCCGGTGTTCAAGAACCTGCCCGACCTTCAGGCCGGCGATGGCAAGGTCTGGATGGTGCCGTGGGACTGGGGCAACACCTCGATCCTCTACCGCACCGATCTGGTGAAGAACCCCGAGGCGAGCTGGACCCTTCTGTGGGACAAGCAATATGCCGGCCGCATGGCGACCATCGACGCCGTGCACGACACGCCGATCGTCGCGGCGCTGCTGGCAGGTGTGAACCCCTTCGACATGACGCCGGAGCAGATGGACAAGGTCGCGGAAAAACTGCGCGAGCAGCGGCCGCTGCTGTCGAGCTACACCACCGACATGACCTCCGTCGAGCAGGCGCTGGCCAGCGGCCAACTGGTCGCGGCCATGACCTGGAATGCGTCGGCCACGTCGCTGAAGAAGCAGGGCGTGCCGGTGGAATTCATGAAGCCGAAGGAAGGCATGCTGACCTGGGCCTGCGGCTTCGTCATGCTGAAGGACGCCAAGAACGTCGACCTCGCCTATGACTTCATCAACAGCCGGCTCGATGCCGACTCGGGCAAGTATCTGATCCAGTCCTATGGCTATGGCAGCTCGCTCTCAACCGCCTTCGCCGGCGTGTCGAAGGACGAGCTGGAGAAGCTGCAGCTGCCGGCGGACCCGGACGTGATGCTGAAGAGCACCATCTTCACCGGACCGATGAAGCAGAATGACGATGTGGCGAAGATGTTCGAGAAGGTGAAGGCTGGGGGTTGAGTGGCGCGGACTCACCTTCTCCCCTTGTGGGAGAAGGTGGCCGCGCAGCGGCCGGATGAGGGGTGTTCCAGGGAAAGCCAACGTCTCACTCCGCTGGAACACCCCTCATCCGTCTCGGCGCTATCGCGCCGATCCACCTTCTCCCACAAGGGGAGAAGGGAAAGACAACGAGGACTGTTGCATGGACGTTTTTGATGAAGCGGCCGAGAAACCGAAGGACGAGGCCGATGTGCGCGTCGGCCGGCGCGTGCGGGCGCTCAGGTTAGAGCGCAAGCTGTCGCTGGCCGAGCTTGCCGCCAAGGCCGGCATCTCCATCGGCGCGCTCAGCCAGATCGAGCGCGGCATGTCCTCGCTGCGCGTCAAGGTGATCTGGCCGCTTGCCGCCGCTCTCGACATCGAACCCTCCGCGCTGATCACCGACGGCAACGAGGCGGTCAACGACCTCTATTGCGTGCGCGCCGACAAGCGGCGCGCGATCCCGGTCAAGTCGGAAGGCATCGCCAAGGCGCTGCTGTCGCCGCCCGCCGCGACGCTCACCGGCATGCTGGTCACGGTCGAGGCCGGCGGCGGCACTGCCGAGGCATACGCCCATGCCGGCCACGAATTCGGCTTCGTGATGACGGGCGAAGTCGAGCTGGTGGTCGACGCAACGACCTACCTGCTCAAGGCCGGCGACAGTTTTGCGTTCAAGAGCACGCTGCTGCACGCTTTCCGCAATCCCGGCGCCGAGCGCTGCCAGATCCTCTGGGTCAACACCACCAAGCCGTCCGAGGTGCGCGATGGCGCCTGATGCGCTCGTTCGTCTGCAGGGAGTTTCGAAGGTCTTTCCAGGCGGCGTGGTCGGCCTCGATGCCGTCGACCTCGATATTGCTCCGGGCGAGTTCCTCACTCTGCTCGGCCCCTCCGGCTGCGGCAAGACGACGAGCCTGCGCGTCATCGCCGGCTTCGAGAGCCCGACCAGCGGCAGGGTTCAGCTTGAAGGCTGCGACATCACGGGCCTGAGGCCCTTCGACCGTCCGGTCAACACCGTCTTCCAGGACTATGCGTTGTTCCCGCACATGGATGTCGCGGCCAATGTCGGCTTCGGCCTGTCGCTGCGAAAGCTGTCGGGCGCCGAGCAGGCGCGTCGCGTCGGCGAAGCGCTCGACATGGTAGGCCTCGCCGACAAGCTGCGCGCCCGTATCTCCGAGCTGTCCGGTGGCCAGCGCCAGCGCGTCGCGCTCGCCCGCGCCATCGTCTGCGAGCCGCGTGTGCTGTTGCTCGACGAGCCGCTGTCGGCGCTCGATGCGCATCTGCGCGAGCAGATGCAGGTGGAGCTCAAGCGACTGCAGTCGCGGCTTGGCACCACTTTCGTCATGGTCACCCACGACCAGACCGAGGCGTTGTCGATCTCCGACCGCATCGTCGTCATGAACAAGGGCCGCATCGAGCAGATCGCGCCGCCCGCAACACTTTACGACCGGCCAGCGACGCGCTTCGTCGCCTCTTTCATCGGCACGATGAATCTCTTGCAGTCGCGCTTCCTCGGCCGGGACGGCGAACGCCTGCGCTTTGCCGCCGGCACGCTGCCGCTGGAGGCTATTTCCGACACCGGCGAGATGCCGGCCGCGGGCGATATCCGCACCCTTGGCGTGCGTCCAGAGGATCTTCTGGCAGCCACCGAGGCCGCCGACGGCACAGCGCCGGCACGGGTGAGCGGCATCGTCTTTCACGGCCGCACACTGCGCCTTCACGCTGAGCTCGGGCAGGGGACTTCCATCGTGATCGACGCACCACGCCGCGCCGACGGGTCTCAATTCAGCGTCGGCGACGTGGCGCATATCAGCCTGC